>JAYVOX010000364.1:0-6093 GCA_043757695.1 Schlesneria sp. | reverse complement strand
CGGAGGGCACGATCCCGGGACTCCGCCGCTGAGCATGACCAACCTGCATCAGGCAGACGACGCTGAGAAGCGTCACGATCACCAACGATGTTCGTCGCATGAGTCTGATCCAAGAGGAGAAATCACGAACACAAAAAGGGCACGAAGCAAAACAAGAAGGCGTTGGAACACTAATCTCCACTGATCTTCACTGATCCAAATCCAGTAGTTCCAAGTTCGATGTTCAATGCACCTGTCTTTACTCCGAAGGAGTTGCGTCACATAGCCCAGGGTTGCGAGCGAAGCGAGCTACCCTGAGGTTGGATGAGCGAGAGTGTCATGTACCCCAACGGGGTTCCGTCATCGCGATTTCCCGAATGACGCAACCCTTTCAGGGTAGGCCGGGCATGCTCTCCTCATCCCAGGGTAGCCCGCCTGCGCGGGCAACCCTGGGCTATGTGACGCAATCCCTTCGGGATAAAGACAGACGCATGGCATCCCAAACTTGGAACTACTGAACTTGTAAAAACAAAGTATTTCACAGCGTTATTGAGATTCGTTGATCACCCGCGTGCGGATGGGGTAGACGTCGACGATATTCCGCATCAGCATCGCCTTGCCGGTGGGCGGTCCGGTGGGAACATCGCTCGCGTCCTTCGGCGGTTGCGGGCCGCTATCCACAATTTTGTTTTCCACACGAAGCAGGATCGACGCTGTATTGGCACCGAAAAAAGACTGGTCGGGCGGGTAGATGGTTCCCGTGCGATTCAAGCCAGCCTTGGTCATCACGTTGGCCGGTGTGTCGCTCTCGAAGACATCGAGAATGCGATACCACCGGAGGTTGTCGGCATCGGTGACATAGCCCCCCTTTTTAACGAACGGCTTCGCGCCCGTGCTGTCGTACTGCACGACGACCCAGTTGCGGGGAGTATCGTCGGAGCCGACAAAGCCGAGTTCGTCGATCTCATCAGTGACCGAAGGACTGTCGTAATCATCGTCATAGTTTGCAACGCCGTATTTCTCGTCGTAGCCAAGATCGACCACCGACGTGAACGTCGCCGGGTAGACCTGTTCATCCTTCCCCGAGAACGGTCGTCGAAAGAAAACGACGACTTCCATCTGGAACGAATCCCCGTCCCGACGCACGGACAGCATCCACGTGTAACGTCGTTCTTTCGTTTCGACCCGGGCGCGAACTGGCGTGAAGCCAGCGGGAAGCGGTCCGCTGCCGACTGTGGCCGAAGGCCAAGTGATCGTCTGCGACGGCGCGGTTCCAGTGATACCGTTGATCGGTCGGACATAGCTGATCTTGCCCGTGATATCGAACAGGACGATCCGCGAGGGAAGATAACCCGCTGGCGTGGTGGGCGTCGTCGGTATCAGGTCATACGGCACATCGCCGAGCGTGCAGGTTGACGCTCCCGCCGTATAGGTCACCTGATTCGACTCGACCTGTTGGATCCAACTATCGGGCAGTGTGGCCGCCTCGGCGGCTTGATCCTGATTGCTGGCTCCGATTCCGGGGAACGCGCGCAGGACTTGTCTGGGAACACTGAGCGCAGCGTCGAACCCAAAATAGTCACCATTCGTCGTCTGCCGGTAATTGGTTTCGACGAGATGTTTGCCCAGCGGATCGACCACATAGTTTGTCAGGCGATAGGTCTGCCATTTGACAGAACCGTCATTCGTGTTGGCACCGTCCGTGGTATTCCACGTCGGCTCGACGGTCCCCGATGTCCCCCCCTGAGTACAAACGAGGACAATCGATGCCGTGCAACAGCCAGTCGGGGTAACGATACTTGGCTTCGGCGTACTCGGAGTCGGTGTGGACGAGCCTGGGTCGTAGTAGCTTGTGGCACGCTGCCAAGGAACCCCGATGGTGTAAAGCTGCGGGTTCACCCCCAGATAGGCTTCGACGTTGTAGCGCAGGTTGGCCGCGCTCGTCAGTTGCGTGGCCTGCAAGGACCGCAAAACGGAAATCGGAAACAGTGTCGCCAGCGACACGACACCGATGCTCATCACGAGCAACGAAACCAGCACTTCACTGAGCGTGGCACCGGCGGCATGCGGGGACGCGAAGCCCGTTCGACGGGAAGGCGCGGCTCCCGCCGAGCCGGTTTTCTTGGTGATTTGACAAGCTCGCGGCTCGGCAGGAGCCTCGCCCTCCCTGTTGGAAAACAGTCTCTGAGGCGATGCCTCGTTCGGCATGGTTGAGCGCATGATCGTTTTCATTTCCCGGCCACCTCGCCAGTTTCGGCATACTTGAACGGGTCGCTGTTGGAATAGATGTGATGTGTCGAGATCGCCCCGGTGCGGGTGAACAGTGACAGGATCACCTTGTCACCTCGCTCGTATTTGGGATCGACCGCATAAGTCGTCCACGGACCGGACTCGGGCGCAGAAGTAGTCGGATACGACGAGGCACTCGCCCAATACTGCCGGTCGAGGTCGGCATCCTTTTGATCGCAAATGTAGAGATGAATGATCCCGCGCTGCGCCGCCGAACCGATCACCACTCCGCGCGGCGAGAACATCACGTCTAGGTCGCTTCTGTAATCGAAGCCGCTCGTATCGGGGGGCGTCGCGGTGGAAGGGGATCGCTTCCAAGCATCCGGCAGCTTGTCGCCACGATTGGAGGCCGACGCGCTGGCGCTCTGTTGTTCGAGGTTGTTCACGGTGGAATTGACCGTGGTACACCGGTCCAGATGAATCACCGATCCCTTTGGCATCAGTACCGGATCCTGATTCGGTAGCACGGATGGCGGAAGTTCCAAGAGATAAGTCGAAGGACCTGTGCCAGAGGCCAATGCCGCGACATCAGAAGCATCAGGATTCTTGGGCGAAGAACCCTCATAAGGTGTCGTCAGTCTTAGTCGCGGGTTCGTCGTCGTCACTTGGGTGGTGTTTTCGACTACGTACCAGACGCCATTATTCGCCGGAATCCGAATGCGAGAACCGGGCTTCAGCAAACCCTGTTGAACCAAGTTGTACCAATCGGTCGAATTCGGATCGTTGTCGAAACCGCGCAAGATTCGGGCACCACCGTTGACCAGATCGGAATCGAGATAATCCGCGCTGCCATCATTATTCAAATCCAATCGTTCCAACTGAATCGTTCCCTGCGTCCACGGGTCGGTCGGGGCGATGAAGACCATGCTCGACACGGTTCGGCTCGATACGGTTGGACCGCCCGACGAGTCGAGCAGGAATCGGACACCGCGCGGGGCCTTGGAATAAATGGCACGGTCTCGTGCCCCCGCCAAGTACGACTGCACCTGCCGGGAACCGGCGCGGACCTTGTCGCTGTTCGTGTTCAGATTGACGGCCGTGATCGTCATGGAGGCAATCAAGACCAGCAACGCAACCACGACCATCAGTTCAATCAGCGTGAAACCGGCTGGTTGTCGAAGTGTCCCTTGCGGGACTGCTCTGCGAATGGTGTACGTGTGTGACATGATCGAGTCCTCGCGACGAAGGCAAACTAGCGCTGGCGGTTGGTCAGGTTGTCGTTGATGGGGTTGAGTTCGATGGCGTTGAAATTGGACAGCGCACCGAGTCGGCCTTGTGCGACACCCAACGCCGGGCTGGTCGTATTGCTGGGACTCGGCCAAGGGTTCGCCCCGCTGTAGGGTTCTTCCATTCCCAATCCGTTCGGATTGGCACCGTCCGGACCTGCGGACACGATCAAAAAGGCGTGATAGGTGTTGGGAGTGCTGAACTGATTCTGGACGAAAGTCATCGCCGCAGTGGACGTGCCGACAAACCGCTTCAATTGACCGGTGGGATCGTCAGGATCGCGAGTCAATGGGTCAAGTTCACCCGCCACTGTGGGAGCGGCGGGCAGACCCGACCACAGCACGCCGACAAGGGTTCGATTGATCGGGGCGAACGTCGTCGCAATGGATGTCGTCGCGCCAATCGCTCCGGTTGTGGTGGACGATGTGCCGGGACGGAACAAGTGCGTTGGCCAGCGATAAAATCGCAGCGGTCGTCCCCAGGCATCGACGAACTCATTCAAGCCGTCACCGTCAGTGTCACGCACTTCGCTGGAGTTGAATTCGCTCTCGTCCACGGGCGCGATGCCGTAAACCTCGGAACTCGTCAAAATCCAATACAGGAGCGCGGAACTTTCGGTGACCTGTTGATGTTTCGCCGTCACGTAGGTGACACCGGTGGGCGGCGCGGGTGCTCCGTTAGACTCAATAAAATTCTGTGGAAAGCGGCTTTTGAAAATCAACTTCCGGGTCATCACGTCCAGCGCGTTGTCCAGTGGGAACACGTTGTAGTTGATCCTCAAATCCCGTTTCAGATTGTCAATCGCCTGCTGTCGGTTCGTTTTTTCCATCGCCCGGTTGAAGGCGTCGATCCGCTGCTGCATCAGGCCGTGAATTTTCCGTATGGTGGTCTGAGTGGCCCGTTGTCGCGCGATCCCGAGTGCGCCGTTGAGGGCCACAATGGAGATCGACATCAGGAACAAGATCAAACCGATCACCACCAACAGTTCCACCATGGTGAAACCGCCGCGACGGCGAGGGACTCGATGATTGGTCATGTGAAGGCTCCTCATTGCTTGGGACTGAAACAGACTCAGCCCAAGGTTTGCACCGCGGAACAACTCCGCCATGAATTCCGACCTTGTTTGAGTGAGTAATTCTGCGAACGTCACTCACCGGCTCGCTCCACCAATCGCACTGTCGGCCCTGTGCCGATTCGTATCACTCGCCCGATAACGTCCCACCATGGAAGTTGGTGATGTTGTCACCATCCGGTGTTCCCGACAGTCCAGACGTATTTTTCGGATCGAACAGCCCGCCCGTTCCATACGCCCTATCTGGTGTCGTTCCGATGCCGCCAAAGCCCGGCGAAACGATCTGATATTTCTTGGGCGCGAATGGAATGCTGTTGGACGCCCGCAGCGCCTGCGTGGCTGCGGTTGTGTCAACCGATGCCATGTAAAGGTGCGGCATCCAGTTGCCGTTCGCCCACGTCGCCGCAGCCCAAGAGGCCGTTCCCACGAGACCATCTTGGAAACAGTCCGTATGACACCAATCGGCCGCACCGGACGAATTCGTGCCGGTGGCCGTCGCGTATCCCCGGCCGTCATTGCTGCTGAAGTACATATACGGAGAAGACTGAGATGGCAGCGGGTCCACATACTCCGGCATCTGGTCGGCGTCCTTATCGACAAGGCGAGCCGAGTTGAAATCATAGAACGGCTTGATGCGATTCGATCCGGTTTGCGCAAATGGCGAAGTGGGACTCTTCGAGAAACCATTCATCGTTGTTCCGGTCGCACTATCGGTAACGCCCCCCAAAAAGAACACGAGACACTCGGCTCCGTTCAAATCCTTGTAGCCAGCCCACGACGCCCCCCCGGTCGATGATGCGGTGTTGAAGTCAAACTGCGGCCAGAGCTGTCGAATATAAGCTCGGCTCTTCACGCGAATTGTTTCGTCCGCCGTCGTGCTTCCGGTCGTGTTCCAACCCGCCGAAGTGCTGAACAAACGAATGCTTCCCGGCGGCTCAATCCCAAACTCCGCCTTGAAACTGGCGATCGCCGACTCCAGGGTGTTGATCTCGGTCTTGACCTGAGCCACTCGTGCGCGTCGTCGAACGCCATTGATGGCAGGCAACAGCAACGACATGAGAATGCTCAAGATCGAGATGACCACCAGCAGTTCAATCAGCGTGAATGCCGTGCGGCGATGCGATTTATTTGAAGGGCGTTTGGCCATCATGATTTCGGTCCTCTGCTTGGCGGTCGCTACTGGGGGAGCGGGTAGTTAGGTCTTGGGTACGCGTTGTTCAATCGGCCCGTTGTTCGTTGTGTGGCCCGAAGGCCCCTCACCTTGTCCCATCGCCCCCGAGAACGGGGGCGATGGGACAGAGAAAAAACATTTGTTAGGACAGGTCGTTGAGCAATTTAATCAGTGGCATGAACAGGGCGATGACGATGAAACCGACGATCAGGCCGAGGCAAACCACCATCAGCGGTTCGAGCAGGTTGACCAGGCCTTCGACCAGCACACCGACTTCTTCGTCGAAGACATCGGCCACCTTATAAAGCATGGTGTCCAACGCGCCCGTTTCCTCACCGACATCGACCATGTTCAC
>JAYVOX010000363.1:0-6097 GCA_043757695.1 Schlesneria sp. | reverse complement strand
TCGCGGCCCCGTGGGGGCAGCAGAGCCTCAAACAAACCTGTCCGAGTCGAGCCAACCGCCCGCCCCTTTTGGAGACCGCCGATCATGACACGAACCCGTCCCACTTTGTTTCGCCGCTCGCGCCGCGGCTTCACTCTGATCGAACTACTGGTGGTGATTTCGATCATCGCCGTCCTCGCTTCGCTGATCGCTCCGGCCGTCCAGTCGGCTCGCCGCGCGGCACGAAAGCTGGAATGCTTGAACAACATCCGCCAAGTCGGTGTGGCGATGCAAAACTTCGCCTCGGCCAACAACGGGCAACTGCCCAGCCTCGTTGGGAACATGACGTTCTCCAACTCAGTTCCGACGACGTTGACGCTTCAAGCGGGTTGGCCGATTCAGATCATGCCAGCGATGGACGGTTCGGCTGTCGTTAAAAATCTCAAGGCGAATGCCATCGCTACTGGTTTCGGTGTTGGTATGGGGGCGGGAACCACGTCTGGCGAGCGTGTGTACTTCAAGGGATTTACCTGTCCCGATGACGTGGATTCGCATCAAGTCGTGGGTGGCCTGAGTTATGTCGTGAACATGGGTCTGATCTCCAGCGCTCTCTGGCCCACCTCGGCTGGAGGAGTCTGTGCAAACGACGACCTCACTACTGCTGATGTCGTTTCCGGTAGTGTCTATCACAGCGCCGGTTTGATTAGCTGGGACGGTAACGGTACCCGTGGCGGGTCAGTTGATGCTGCGGTCAATATCGCGAGCGGTGTCTTCCAACGCGATCTCACCGGGCATCTGGCGGGAGGGGCCGGTACTTCAGCTCCATCGACCTCAACGTCGCTCGATTATGTTGGTACCGGAGACGGCACGACGAACACGATGATGCTTTCCGAGAACCTGCAAGCCGGGACTTGGTGGAGTACTTCTGCCAACCAGCTTGGGTACGGTATACAAGTCGCCACGTCTTCTAATCAGCCCACATACGGTTCGGGTGGCCCTTATGCTTCGACGACACAGCAACTGAAGACGGATCATGCTGGCACCACGTTTACGACTCAAGCCGACCCTTGGTTTATCAATCGAAACTTGGCTGCGGGTGTGGGAGCTGCTCCTCGCCCCAGTTCACAACATGCCGGTGGCGTGAACGTGATCTTCTGCGATGGGTCGGGTAAGTTCCTGAGCGAAAATATGGACAGAACCACCTATGCGAAGTTGCTGACTTCTAACGGTGTGACCTACGGCGAATCAACGGTCAACGGAACCTACTGAGTTCGACTGCTCGGTGGTTTGATTGAAGTCATGAAATGCGGACGCCCGGTGGATTCAGAGGAATCCGCCGGGCATTTTTGTTGGGTTGGTTCTGAAGGTAGCCCTGTCGCTCCGCGACAGGTAGCACGAGCGCGCGAGTTGAGTCTGCTGTTGGTTGAGGGGGCTTCGACGGGTTGGGTGTCTGTCGTTGATCGCGCTTCCTGTCGCGGAGCGACAGGGCTACCTTTTTTGGGCATTTGAACTGGTCGTTGAAGAGGAGACCTTCGGTCGGGCGTTTCGGCGGGGTCAGGAGACCCGCGCCGAACATGTTGTCAGACCCGAGCTGAAGGAAAGGAAAAAAAGGCGGCTGCGCCACGAAGGAAAGCTCCGTCGAGCCGGAGCAGTCCCAAACAGGTAGCAGTCCCAAACAGGACGCAGTTCCGAAGTCGAAACGAAAACACCTCGCAGCTTTGGTGGCTGCGAGGTGTTTTGATTGAGCGATGTCAGCGAACGCGGGCTGACTTCAGCGGCGATTGAGATTGAAGCGGGCGATTACTTGTCTTCGGCCTTGGGTTCTTCCGCCTTCTTTTCTTCGGCAGGCTTGTCTTCCGCCTGCTTCTCTTCGGGAGCCGCATCGGCGGGCTTGTCTGCTTCCGGCTTAGCTTCGGCGGGCTTCTCTTCTGGTTTGGCTTCCGGAGTTTCGGTCGTCCCGCCTGCGGCTGCGGCCGGGACTTCCGTTCCACCACCGGTGGTTGATCCGGGCTTCTTACCGCCGCCAGTCGCGCCCTGTTTGCCATTCGTGGCGGGAGCCTTTGCGGGATCGCAACCGATACTGAAGATCGACAGACCAAATGCCACCAACAACGAACTGACGATGTGAACCTTGTGCATTGAACCACTCACCTTTTGTGTTCAGCTTTGTGACGCGAATCGTTCTCGCCCAAGCTGAAGAATCTGCTTCCGTCGCGAGACACCGCCCAGCAGCGCTGCCAACCCACACGACGCCCCAACACCCACCGGCCGAGGAATGGCGAGCATTACAGTAGCCAGCCGACCGGATTGCAACCTCGCCAGCGCGTCGCGTGTGACCGCACCGCAAGCCCTCGCTGAAAATGCGAGTTGACGAAACTCTGCCGCCTGCTTCACGCGTGCAATCGCTCCAATTGAACAGCGAGACCATCGACGGCGAAAGCCGGACGGGCAAGAGTGCCCCTCCTACGACACGATTGTTCCAATCGGCCTGCGACACCATTGACGGAGTTCCAGCGGTGGAAAGGTGGCGAGTCACAGTGGTTGGTGATGTGCGGAAGAATCCCGCAGATGATTCGCGCGGTCAGGATTGATGGTGGACGCACCACGCGAATGCGAGTCATGGAATGACTCGCCGACGTAGCTCAGTCATTCCATGACCGAGATTCTCCGTTCAACAAACCCGTCCATTCCCACCGCGCGAGGTATCGCTTCAGCTCTTCATTGATTCTTCAGAAGCCGGGTTCGCCGCGTGCATTGGCTTCAAGCTTGAACCGTCTGATATAGTCCCGCCCGCCCTGAAGAAGTTCGCTCAGAAATGACACTCGAAACGTGGACGCGACATTTCAACCCGTGGAGCCGTGACTCATGCCGACCGTGACCATCACCGATTCTCAGACCGGCTCGTCGGCGCGAATCGCTCCCGAGTTGGGGTTCAACTGTTTCGAGTTTCGAGCGATGGTGAACGGCCGTGCGGTCGATGTTCTCGATTCATTGCCGGGCTTTGAGACGGGGGGCCAGCGTGCGAGCGGCAGCGGGATTCCGATCTTGTTTCCGTTTCCCAACCGCATTCGCGCGGGGCGCTTTTCCTGGCAGGGACGGGAGTTCTCACTGCCTGTCAGCGACAAGTTTGGCAACGCGATTCACGGCCTGTGTCTCGATCGTCCGTGGCGAGTCTTGGCGTCTGGCGACGACATTGTCACCGGGCAATTTCAACTGAGTGTCGATGCTCCCGACCGGCTTGCTCTCTGGCCGACCGACTTCGTGATTGAGGTCGATTACGAATTGTTCCGCAACCGTTTGCGAGCCAACTTCCGCATCAGCAATCCGTCGGGACAACCGTTGCCGTGGGGATTGGGAACGCACCCGTATTTCAAGTTGCCCTTGTCGAAGGCCGGTCGTGTGGAGGGTTGCTTGATTGAAGTTCCCGCCGCGCAACGTTGGGAGTTGCACGATTGCCTTCCTACGGGGGAGCGATTGGAGCTCGACGAACAACACGATCTGCGCAGCGGAGCGTATGTCGGGATGATGCTGTTGGACGATGTCTACACGACCGTGCAATGTGCGGGGCCGCAGTTCGATTGTTTGGTGGTCGATGAAGAGTCCGGGTTGCAGGTGACGTTGACCTCGCCCCCGATCTTTCGCGAGATCGTGGTGTTCACGCCACCCCACCGCGCGGCCGTGTGTCTGGAGCCGTACACGTGTCCGACCGACGCCATCAATCTCCACGCCAGCGGCATCGACTGCGGCTGGAGAACGCTCGCTGCCGGCGGTGAGTTCCACACCTGGCTCGACATCACGGCCGGGTCGGTGGTCGCCTAGTGCAGTTTGGAATCGACGAGCCAACGCGACTACTCGGCCCGGGTCTCCGGCCGTTTCGGTTGCTTGCGATTTCGCTGGCGCTGGTCGGGCACTCGTGGTCGGGCCACTTTGGATTGTCGAGTTGGCCGTCTCGATCTCGCACGGCCATGAATGCGACGTTCCCACGTTTAGCCCCAACGCCAACGGCGTGTGTGCCGATCAGCGCTGGACTCGCGCCTGCACCCACGCCGTTGGCGTTGGGGCTAAACGTCACGTGGCCCACGCGGTTAATTCTACAGCGCAGAGTTTGCCATCCGGCCTGTCGCAACGCATTTGCGAGTAGTAGCTTACGAACATGCTGCAACCCGAAGAACACCACAACACGAATAATCACAACCGTTTCCAAAGTCACGTCTACAGGACAACTTACGTTGACGACCGCAACGAACGTTGCGTTGTAGTATTAAACGACATACTTTCGACCGCGCGCGGGATCAGATCGTGTACTTGGCGAAAGAGCGTTCTTTCGTGGTGCGAACGACGGATCCCCGCTCTTTCACCATTCGAGTTGAGGGCAATCCACGTGAGCCAGCCTGCGGACCAGCCACCGATCACCCGCGTGTGATGACCGCCGCCGTGATGACCATCTTCACGCGATAGCCGGGTGCGAGTCCTGCTTGAACGCAGGCGCGGGCGGGAGCGTGTCCCTCGGGCACCCAGGCGTCCCACAGAACATTCAAGGCCGGTCCCTCGGTCAGGTCGGCGAGGTAGATCAATACCTGCAACATCCGCGTTCGGTCGCTGCCGACTAACGCTAGCCGTCCATCGATCTGAGCCAAAATTTGCGAGACCTGTCCGCCGATATCTTGCTGCGGATCGTCGGCCACTTCGACGAAATAGGCGGTCTCACCGTGGATCACCGCATCGGACCATCGCCGTGTCACACCGTGTCGCTGAATGTGGTTCATTGTTCGCTTTCAATCTTGTCTGTCTGGTTCGGCAGTGTGAGTTGGCCCGACACGAGTGTCTCACTTCCAAACCTCGCACTGGCCCTGGCAGCCCGTTGAAAAAGGGAGGGCGAGCCGAGCCGTTCTTCGTGAGAATATCGCTCGTTCCTCTCGGCTCTCCCAAGACGCCGTTTTCAACGGGCAGCGAGTGCTTCGTCCACGCTTAATTTTGGGGTAGCCATGTTCGCCAGAACGTGGGAATCCCGCACTCTGGCGAGTGCCGCTACCCGATTATTTAGCGTGGCGGACGCACTAGGGGATGCCGGAAATTGACCTCCGACCGAGGATCCTCCAACTCCGAAAAATGAACCAACACCTCGTCCAACCCCATCCGAAATCTCATCCGCCATCGTATGACCTCCGTGAACCGCTCGATAAACAACCACACAGAGGCTGATATACAAGATTACAACCCGGCGTGTACGTCACCCCAAACTGCCAAGAACCCTTCCAAAGTGCGAGATGGCCCTGCGTCCGCAGCCCGCTCAACCGGTTGTATGAGATGCGGGGCTGGTGCCACTGGCCTGTTTCTGTGACGCAGTCTGCTTCAGTAAGGCGTAAAGAGGCCCGTAGAGCCGGCTCGATGTTGCTGGTGCGTCTCGAAGGATTGACACACCCTACTTGGTGGCCTTCTTGCAGATTGACCGCGATCGCCAACAGACCGTGCTTCCGCCATTCGAGTATGGCGGCGAGGAATTCTTTCAAAACCCGATCGGCATCCCACGTCTTGGTGTCGGGGATACGCCCAATGCTGGCGCGTCGCGTCGTGCAGGTTGTCAAACGTCGCCTGCACCAGGCACCTGTTGAACAGCAACGCTTCAATCTTCGGCCCGTTCCAAGTGCGTCCCGCATACTTTGGCTGGCCGTTGATGAGAAACCCGTCCTCGCGAATCGAGATCTTCGTCTGGCGCGTCTTCGCGGCAGGGTTCTCAGCGAGACTCTGTTTGATGGGGCCGCTCAATGAGAGTGAGATCGCCAATGCGACAAGCTGGCGATGATGTGTCGGAAGTTGTTGATGAGGTCTCGAAAATGAACGCGAAGACAACCCCTGTCGCTCTTCAGGGGAATCAGGGGTTGTCGTGAAATGCGAGTCATGGAATGCCTCACTTAAGTCGGTCAGTCGTTCTTGCCCGGCAGTTTGCCTTCCTTGATGAGGTCGCCGAAGACTTTGCCGTCGGCGTTCTTTTCGGTGACCGACTTGTCCCACGCGGCCTTCATCAGCTTGAGTGATTCGTCGGCCTTTTTCTCTTCGTTCGCGGCCTTGTACTTCTTCGCCTCGAACCGGTCGTGATAGACCTTGCCGAAATCGTTCA
>JAYVOX010000362.1:0-1676 GCA_043757695.1 Schlesneria sp. | reverse complement strand
GTTGGGAAGGTAGCCCTGTCGCTCCGCGACAGGAAGCGCGGGCGCGGGGATCGCTCTCTGAGTCTCGGTGCATCGGCTCGCCAAATCGCGGTCTGGTTCATCTCGCTACCTGTCGCGGAGCGACAGGGCTACCTTGGACCGCGAACTCAGTCCGTCCGAGTGAATCACCACACAACCACGACAGTTATTCCTCGAGCGATCCTGAGTGGCGTGGATCAGATGAGGGAGTCGATTCGCAAAACGACTTCGTGAGTCGAGCCAAGCGGACGGCGCGCGACTTTTCGCTCGCTGTGAAAGACCTCCAATCCGACAGGAACCGGCTCGCGTCATCCCAGGTGAGGCCCAATTCATCGTGAGCGAATCGCGTCACCGCTGACTGGTGCCCATGGGCCACATGGCTGTCTAGTAACTGCACGAGCGTTTCGATTTGTTCCGACGCTCCAGCAGCGAGAAATTCTTGGACATTTGGCGGAAGGCAGGACTCGCCAAATTGATTGACCAAGACTCCGGCCAACGATTCCACGAGGCACATCACCGAGTCCAACGCTTGCTCTGTTCGGCGATGCCGTGCTGCAAGAATCGGAATGCCGACGGGCACAACAACCATTTGAATTCGTCCTCAGTCCAAGGTTCTCTCGAATCAAAATCCGCCGCAATTTGTTTGACCAAACAAGGGGGTGACTATGTGACCACCACGCCCTTAGAGGATCAGGCGGTAGGGTGCGTGGAGTCTTCGGAACGCACCATCGTAGACAGGATCGATCACGACTCGGTGCGTTCCGAAGACTCCACGCACCCTACGTCGTGTGGCATCGTTCAGCTTGTCACCACACCCTTCTTCAGGATCAAGTTCGCGTAGATCGCCGTTTCGCCGGTCGCGACGATGGCGTAGGCCGCGCGGGCGAAGTCGTAGAAACGGAAGCGTTCGACGGGTCTCAACTCGATCTCACGGCCTTCGTGCTTGGTGAGCAACCGGCGGTACTCAGACCAGATCGGTGGCTCGGGTGTGGTCGGATCGACCGGCTCCATCACGCTGGCGGGATGATCGACGAACGTGTCGAGCGGAAAGAACTTCAGGATGGCATCGAGCAACTCGGGGACGCTATGTCCGTCGGCCCGCACGATCCGCTGCGTGTGCGACTCCGCCGGAAAGTTGCCGTCGGCCAACACGATCTCATCCCCGTGACCCATGCGCATCAACACGGCCATCAGTTCGGGAGAGATGCAAGGCGGAATCTGTTTCAGCATGGAGGAGGTTCTGCTTCGAGAATCAGAGTCAATGTCGCCGGTGTCAGACTCATTTCACCGCACCGTTCATTTGATTGCGTGCTGTGGCGGGCCGGATGATAGCCGTGACGGGACGCGCACCAAAGCGGGTTGCTGTCGTTCATCAGATTCCCACGGATTTCAATCGCGAAGCGATGCCAGCCAATCGCTGCGGGCATCAGTCCAAGGCACTTACTTTAGGCACCAATCGCAAATCAGCCGGAACGCGCTCGCGTCCGGTTGGCGAAATTCGCGGGAACCGAACGCGAGCGCGTTCCGGCTGATGATCTATCCCTCGCGCGGCCAAAAGTGAGATGTTTCAGGCGAGCCGTGTGCCGTAAGGCCACGGGTTTCCTGCGGCGATTAAGAACCCGCCGCCTGACGGCGTGCGGCTCGCCTGGGCCTCAAAT
>JAYVOX010000361.1:0-6130 GCA_043757695.1 Schlesneria sp. | reverse complement strand
AAATCGTAGCCACGTTCACCAGAACGTGGGTTTTGCAGTTTCCTCCACGTTCTGGTGAACGTGGCTACCACCATGATGAGTCAAGTCAGTAGTTGCCTTCCATTTCGCAATTCGCAATGACCAATTCACAATTAGAAATGACTTGTCTTCGGTCTGAGGCATAGCCCTCGCTGGAGTCTTCGGACCACACCCGCTTCACGTTTGAGTCGTTGTAGGGTGTCCACACACCCTACTTGGCTCTCGTTCCGATGTCGGTTGTTCGTGATCGATACGGGAACTACTCTCTGACCTCGTGACAATGAAATGAAATGAACAACGAGTTCGGGATCGCAGGGGAAAATCGCGATGGCCAATCCCGCCGAGGAAGAGGACGACGAGATCAGTGAGGACCGTGTTGAGCAGGGCGATGAAGTCGTTCACCAATCAGACACTGGCAATCCTGCTGAGGACCTGACGAATGCCTACCGGCCATCTGCAGAGGCCGACATCAGTCCGAAGCCGTTGATTCTCAGTGAACTCTCCTACTTGAGCGGCGATGTCGCGATGCCAGCGCGGCTGGGCAAGTACCAGATGCTGGGAACGGTCGGGCGTGGTGGAATGGGGATCGTATGGAAGGCGCTCGACCCCGACTTGCAGCGCACGGTGGCCATCAAGATTCTCAGCCCGCATCTCACACAAAGCTCGGTGGCGCGACGCCGCTTTCAGCGTGAAGCCCGCGCCGCCGCCGCCATCAGCCATCCCAACGTCCTGACAATCCATTCGGTCGAAGAAGAGAACGGCACGCCATTCCTCGTGATGGAGTTTGTGTCGGGCAACTCACTGCGCGAGCACGTGCAAGAGAAGAAGCGGCTCGACCATTTTGAAGTGATTCGCTTGGGGACGCAGATCGCGTTGGGACTGGCCGCCGCTCATGCGGGTGGTGTCATCCATCGTGACGTGAAGCCGGCCAACGTCATGCTGCATGAAGGGGCGACGCGCGTCCGCCTGATGGACTTTGGGTTGGCTCGCGTGACGTTCGACAACGCCGATCTGACCTCACAAGACAACACCGTCGGCACTCCGGCCTATATGGCTCCCGAGCAAGTGCGCGGCAGTCGCATCGACGCGCGTGCCGACCTCTTCAGTTTGGGTTGCGTCCTCTACTACATGGCGGCGGGGTATTCCCCGTTCCACGGCAAGTCGCAGGCAGAAACCATTCACAAGATACTGGACCTCAACCCGCCGCCACTCTCAACGTTGATCCCCGGCACACCGCCGGTCCTGTCAGAGCTGATCGACAAGCTGCTGACTAAGGATCCCGAGCAGCGTTACCAGTCGTCACTCGAAGTGGCTGACATCCTGCGACGCCTCCAAGTGCAACTCAATCAATCTCCGACCGACGAGCTGTTGGATGTCCTGATCACCAAGCCGCAAGTGGCCAATGCGACGAGCCAAGCCCCAGCGCAGACATCGCCGTGGATTCCCCGTCGGGCGGCGATGGTCTTGTTACCGGTCGCCGTTTTTCTAATGAGTGCCTGGGGTCTGTGGAATGTCTGGCAACCGAAGCTTCAGGTGCCGGTCCTCGGTGCGCATAAAGCGTCCTTGGAAATGGTCGCTTCAGGCGAAGCCGCGAAGGCAAACCAGAACGGAACCACCCTGCCCGTCGCCCTGAAGCTCGCTCGCATCATGGTTGGCCCCGGTCCCAACGCCACCTGTACGACGTTGGCCGAAGCGATCCAACGGGCGGCGGAAAATTGTGAGATCACCGTCAGCGGGCCAGAGCTCATCACAGAGTCCATTACGATCGAAGGAGTCGGACTGAACGGACTGAAGCTCAAGGCCTCACCGCGCGTGACGTGGCGTTGCCCCGTCGAAGCGACCGCCGAGACTTACGCGCTGCTCATTCGAGATGTGGCTGGTGTGGAATTGGAAGGTTTCGACTTCGAGGTCGCGAATGAAAAGGGGCGTGCCCTCCATCTCTTGGGGCAAGTCGGCGACCTCGCGATCACCGACTGCAAGTTCCAGCATCAGCTCCCCACGCACAAGCTCTCACTCGTCAGTATTGCCGCCGCCCAACTGACGCCCGAGTCGCGCGTCTCCATCAAACACTGTCGGTTCCAGGCCGCCTCTGGAAACTGCTTTTGCGTCTCCATCGACGCGAAGGAACGCTCCAGCCCGCGCATCGAATGCCTCGACTCCACCTTCGAGTCGATCGACCGTCATCTGCTCATTGCCAAGTCGTGCGCCGAACTGCGGTTGACCGGAAATGTCTTCGTGGGAGGACACACGGGGATTCACCTGCACTTCAAGCCGTGGACTGGCCACGAACATTTTCAGATCACCAACAACACGTTTGTCGGCACGCAGTACTGGTTCAGTTGGATGGACTCCTTCCCTGCCCCGAACGCCCAGACAGCGCGCGGCCCGTCCCGAGTCTGCAACAACCTGATCCTCGGCGGTGAACGCACGCTCGGAGACAATAAACAGTGGGACGCTGCGATCAGCGCGTGGACGTTTGCCAACAACTGGTGGGAACGAGACGCCACGACCAAGCCTACTGCCAATCGCGACGACCGCATCGCCGAAATCCGTGACCAAGTCGATGTCCCCGTCCGCGTGAGCCAATCGCATCCCGAGTACCTCGTCCCCGCGACCACCTCCCCACTACTCACCTCAGGAACAGGCGGCGATCTGCCAACGCACATCGGAGCCAAGTCGCGACTCAACCCGTAACGAGGCTCCGCCTCAGACCAAACTCGCCGCCACCGCTCCGCGTGATGAACGGCCGATGGTGTGTTCCGAAGACTCCACGCACCCTACGACTACGACACTTCACTCATACCATCGGTACACTGCGGTTCACCATTCGATGATCGACCGTATCTCCAAGACGAGTGACAAACCGGCATGGGCAACAATCTTCTCGGGCGCATTGAAGAGTGGCGGCGGAAGCTGCTGGATCTCACGAACCGGAATCAACTCGTCAGTTGCAAGATTGGGCCGCGTGCTGCGGTTCGTCTGGAGCATCCATCGCCCGGTCCGGTTTGGAGTGGCCTACTCGGTGGAGCCGATCTGACCTTCGCGTGGAAACGCGAACTGGTCCCCGATGCGAACGAGTCCGGTGATGACAGCAACGCACCGCCTCAGTTGTCGCTGTTCGGATCGAAGGAGGAAGGACCGCCACCCGTCGAGCCACGCATCACTCTGGAGCAGTGCCTGGGATCGCGAGCGTTGTCCCCCAATCACTTGTTGACCGACTTGCAAGATCGCGCTTTGGGCAACCGGTTGAATCGGATGTCCCTGAACGCCCGCACTGCACTTTCCGAGCAAGGCGTGAACGTGTTGTTCGTCGCGTTCGGCTTTCTCAAATGGTTTGAAGCGGAACACCGCGATGAGCCACGTCTCTCTCCGCTGCTGCTGGTTCCGGTGTGCTTGGAACGAATTGGTGCCACCGCGCCTTGGAAGCTGTCGCTCTATGAGGATGAAATCACACCCAACTTTTGCCTTCAGGAGTTGATGAAACGCGACTTTCGCCTGGAGTTGCCCGAAGCCGATCCGCAGTCATTGCTCGATGACGAGCAAGCCCGCGAGCGATACGAGTCGGCGATTCGAGAGGCGGTCCGCAATGAATCGGGGTGGGAAGTTCTGAGTGATGCAGTACTCGGACAGTTCAGTTTTCAAAAGCTCGCGATGTATGACGACTACGGAAGGCACGCGACCGAGATCGCCGAGCATGAGCACTGTCGCCGCATTGCCGGAGATGATTCGACCCCGCCACCGTTCGCCGTGGCGATTCCATCGCCCGCGAAATTCGATGCGGAGGTCCATCCCTCGAAGTTGCATACCATCCTGCCGTGCGATGCCAGCCAACTCGAAGCGATTCTGGCAATCAAGTCAGGAGCCAGTCTTGTTCTCGACGGTCCGCCGGGAACCGGCAAGAGTCAAACGATTGCCAACGTCATTGCCGTGTACTTGGGTGGGTAGCGTGTCCTCGGGTCGCTTTTGAAGCAGTGGCAAGTCGCAGTAGGGTGCGTGGAGTCTTCGGAACGCACCATCATCAGAAAATCGCGTCTCGAATTGGTGCGTTCCGAAGACTCCACGCACCCTACTTACTTGGACTCGTTCTCAATCGCCAAGATTTGCCAAGCAAACTCCATGCTTGCCGATGCCGGGTAAGCATGCCACCCCGACGCTGATTTGGCCATGGGTCTGGTTCGACTGTGGAACCCGGCGAGTTGAATGCTGTTGTGCTGCAAGTTAGCTTCGCGTCAACTGAATCATTCACTCATCACACAATGATCCTTCTTTGGAATGTAGGTCTCTACGTTTTGTCATCCGCGAATCCAAGTTTGAACAGCATGCAAACAAAATGTGAAAACTGTGGAACGTCAATCCGGTTCCCAACAGACCAAGGCGCGATCGTTGTTACATGCCCAGTATGTCGCACAAGGTGGGATTGGTCCCCCGATCCCGATGAGGCGTCGATGCATGTAACGTTTCGACAGATACGATTGCCCGACGAAACAGCAAGCGCAAGATCAGGCCAAAACGAAAAGCGAGAAGTGGATGAAATGATTCCGTACATTCCGCATACTGACGAACAACCGAGAGATCAGGCCAAGACGAAAATTCCTCAACTGGCCCGCGCTTCGCGACAAACTGCGGCAGACGATCAATCGGATGATCAAGCCATGACGAAAAGTGAGTCGAGGGCGAACACACCGGAGCGAGCAGCAATGGAGCAATTCAATCTGGCGTTTCTTGATCTGAAGCCATTCGAGAACGGCCAATGTATTCGAGGGGCCATTTTAGTGACAAACTCGAAGACTGATCCGCTGGAATTTCGGTGTACCAGCCCAATACGTCCGACCGCGTTGCAGAAGACGCTCTGGGGTGGTCGCCTCACGGGATATATCGCATCGCAGCTTATCGGGAAGCCATTGCTCGATGCCATCAGCAACAAGAGCACACTCGTCGTTGTTCAGAATGCTGCGCTCCTTGAACTTCGGCCACTCATCAATTTGCCCGTGGTTCAGTTGTGTCCGCAGGAAAAAATGGGAAAAGCACTCCAAGCCGCGAGATCCGACGACTACGAGAACATGCTCGATAGCAGCGACGGGACTTTTGAGGCGATTGTCATGAAGGTCCATCCAGCACACGGTGACGACCTCGCAATCGCACGCGAACTTCTTCAGACGGCGTCTCGCTCGTTCGGTTTATTGGAACCGTTTCAACGTATCGACATCGCGCTGGGGCTTGTTCATCAGCAGCCTGGAGAGTGACGTATGCGAACGTGGCTTGGCGAGAAGGTTGCGCCATTCCCCCACACCAAGACGTTTACGGTGAAGGGAGCGTGGCAATTCCCTCTCGTTTCATTGGATCGTCGCGAATTCGCGTTTCCAACCACGCCTTCAATGCAGTGGTTTGTAGATGCCAAGTTGCATGAGGGGACATCGGCGAACCTGCATCAACCATTGACCACTGTCGTTCAACACGGCGGGTCAGTCGAGGTTGATCCTGCGGCCATCTGCGTGCTTGACGTTGCTGTTCGCCCCACGGGTGTCCGACGAATTCCGGTTCATCCGGCCTTTCCAACAATTGGTCCGAATTGTTCGGCCTTTGCTCCCGTGGTCGTTCGCTTGATCGAAGTTGCACAAGATTCCATCGACATCCGCGATTTCCCGGTGACTCTGGTCATTCCAACGATTGGACCGAATGCAGACTTGATTCTCGCCAGCCCAATTGTGTTCGCGCCTGCGATTTTTGAAAGCACGACGGTATCAGACAATCTGTTGACCCCCATCTTCATCCCGGGAGTGAATGGAAAGGACTACGTCGAGAAGCGAAAGAACGAGCAGCAGCAATTATTCAATGGGATTGAAAACGATGACGACGAAGCTGTGGCAAATGACAAGCATGAACCACGGAAGGCATACCGGGACACCACCGTTGGTGGCAAACCGACTCGTCTAATACTTTCGTTTTGGGACTTGATCTTTCCAATTCTCTGACTCTACCGGATTGCAGGTGTGAGATTTCTGAAGCCCATCAGTGAGGTTGAGGCGGTGAGGTTGTGGAGCCAGTGTTCGTGATAGCGTTTTCCGCTGAGCCGGTGAGCCGGGCAGTGGTGTTCGCGACGCTGGTTGCTGCG
>JAYVOX010000360.1:0-6144 GCA_043757695.1 Schlesneria sp. | reverse complement strand
ACGCACCGCCGCGAGTCCGCAAAGGAACGGTGCGTCTCGAAAACTCGACTCACCCTACTTGGCTTACCTTGGACGTAGAGCGGACTAGCAACATGTCGGACGAACCGATTATCGTGAACATCGCTGGCTCCGCTATGTCTGTTTGCAGCGCAAGCGCGACCATTGGGGCGATTCATACATGCACCGGCCGCAGAATCACGGCGGACGACAACTACCAGTTGGCCAGGAGCTGGGCCGAAAGTTCGAGCGAGCAGGATTTTCGCGCGCACGCTGGCTACGCTCGCCTCGAAGCGGCGCTGAATCACGTGCCGGTCGGCGGCGGCGACGATCTCAAGTGTTGGCGTGGCCGCCCTTTCGAACCCAATATGGTGCCCAATCGCAACAACATGGGACCTCCTCCCACCGACGCGGCATTCGCAGGAGGGCGATACAATCGCGAAAATATTCCCGTCCTATACCTCAGCGATAGTGAAGACGGCGTAGCCCGTGAGGTCAATGCGACGGGACGCGTCTTGTGGGTCCAAGGATTCACGCTGCCGGTATCGTCTCTCCGTTTAGCGGACATGAGTACCGCCTTGAGCGATCCTTTCGTGAACAGCGTGTTCTGGTTTGCCGAGGGCGCGGGCGAGCTAGGATCGAACGTCAGTCTCAGTTTCAGTCAGATCGTCTCCGAGCTAGTGGCACATCGAATCGACGGCATGGTTGTGCCCGGCGTGCGAGGCGATGATCGAGTGAAATATCGCAACGTGATCGTGTTCAATCCGCACCCTAAGTGGCCGGAATGGCTTGAACAGAGATCGGATCCAAAACTCATCTCCGGCGGGGGTGGCTCTGCTTCACACCGTTGAATGACTCATCGACGTGCCACTGTTTCGGACTCTTCGGAGAAACAGTGCCGGTGGGGAGTCGAGACTCGATTTGCACTGCTTCTCCGAGGACTCCGAAGCAGTGGCGCGGCTGGGTGGCCAGCAGGAGCGGCTTCGAGATGCCCCGGTTGACGGTGGTGTTTGCGGATCAAGGACTGCCACAACATAATCTCGCCCGGTCAACTGTCGCGCGACCGTTGGGAGGCTCTGGTGGGAAGAATGTTCTTGTCGGTTGACGACCCTGGCAGATAGCGTCGAACACATTGCCGAACACGGCCTCACGCCTGATGAAGTGGAATCCGCTTTTGATGACATCGAGACCGAGACGACCAGCCGTTCAACGGGTCGGCCCGCGATCTTTGGTCGCACGTTCAAAGGTGACACGATTTGTGTGGTCTATAACCTGGAGACGGACACGGACGGCAACGACTTCGTTTACGTTCGCACTGCGTACATCACCGAGGACTGACGATGAAAGCCACTCCCAACGTCTCGCCCGAACAACTCGCCCGACTCCGGGCGGAAGACGAACAACTGCGCCCACTGCTCGAATCTGAGATGCCTGCGGTGCGTGAGGAATGGCGGCAGTACGTGAAGAGCCTGACCGGTGTGGTCTCACGGCACTCCAAAGAAATCGACGAGTACATCCAAAACCACGGACCAATGACCCGCCCGGAAGTCATCGAGCGCGCGTTGACGAAGTTGCTCTCGGAAGCATGAGATCGACGGCTGGGTGGCAGAGGCAGGAGCGGCTTCGCGATGCCCCGATAGGCAGTGGTGTTTGCGATCACCGTGGCTTCGCCCAGAGCGGCTCCAAAAACGGCCACGCGCCGATACGGATGAGACTTGGGTGGTGGTGGCGTTCATGGGACGATGAATCGCAGCGCGAGCGTCGCTTCGGCGAGGAGGGCTTCGTCGCCGATCGACTTTGCGTAGCGATGAACGTTGAGCGTGTGACAGACCGCGCGAAAGCGTGCCCGGCTGGCGGTGGACTCGGCGATGAGGCCATAGGCTGCGAAGAATTCTCCGCGCGCGGCGGGCGGCAGAAACGCAAACGCGACGGCCAGATCGACGGCCGGGTCGGCGAGGCAGACATCGCCCCAGTCGATGACTCCCGCCAATTGGCCGTCCTCAAGCAAGACGTGCCGCGAGTACAAGTCGCCGTGAGACAGCACCGGCTCGGCCGAACAGGGATCAACCTCGTAGAGGACGCGCCGCAGCGCCGCGGCATCCATGGGCGCAGCGCACTCGTCCAACATCTGCTCCGCAATTGGCCGCCGCTTCGCAATGTCGAGCCGGCCAAACGGATCAGGCCCGACTTCGACGCCATTCGTGGGCAGATCGTGCAGACTCCGCAGAAAGTCACCCAGTGGCCGGGCCAGTCTCTGGCGAGCGGCCTCATCGAGAAACAGGTCCGACGCCGGACGGCCGATCAATCGTCGATAGCCCGCGAACGGCCAGCCGCCGACGCGCCCGAACCACTGCGGATTCGGAATCGGCACGGAGAGCAACGGAGCCAGACTCGGCAGCACACTCGTCTCGCGTTCGAGCAGCGCGACCGCGATGCCGCGCCGCACGAAGCGAAAGACCCACTCGCCGTCGATCAAAAACGCGGTGTTGTCCCAGCCGCAGCCGAATGGCTCGACGCTCCGACACGGCAACGCAGGGCACTGCGCGCGAACGACCTCGCGCACCTCGTCGTTGCTCCACTCACGTTCGGCCTGCCACGGTTCGGTCATACGGGGATGCTCTTGTCAGGCGCAGATCAACTGAGTCACTCGGCACGACAAGAGGATGAGGACCGCAGCGTCCGTTGAGAAGGCTCCCGTCACACGGAACGGCTCCGCGTGCAGTCGTCAATTGGTGGTCATAGTCGCAGAGCGACGGCAGCGAATAGCCGTGGGTGTCAACCCACGGAGCTGACCAGTTTTGGGACACGGAGCCGCGAAGCGGCGGCAGAAGGATGATTCGCTTCACGACACCGCTGTCGCCGCTTCGCGGCTCACCTCATCACCCCTGTCCGATCTGCGGGCTGACACCCGCAGCTATGCGCTGGCATCGCTTCGCGATTGAAGCAGGCTCAAATCGGACCACCAATTGGCGACTGCACCCAACGGCTCCGTCAATCCGTCGCGGCGATTGAGAACCGTTCTCTGATCTGACACACTCCTCGACACCAATTGGCTCCGGCCAAAGCGGCCCAGTCCGGGAGACCCGTGCGATGTCGAAAACAGGTATGAACGCCGAGCAAGTCCGCGCATGGAAGGCGGGTTGGAAGGCTGTCAATCGTCGCGTGCTGGACGAGGCTCGAGCCAAGACGATGGACCAGAAATTGATCGAGTTGGAGCACTTGTTTCAGTTCGCGAAGCAACTTGGAAAGTTGGATTCGCTGGGAAACGATGCCGCTGCGGCTCGCGAGCGTTGGGTGAGGCTGCGTCGCGCCTATGGCTACTGATTCCCGACCGGTTAGGACCGGCGCATCAACAACTGGCGGTATCAATCTGATGATCGAGCCGAAAAGTCCGAGGCCTCACGGCACCAGGCTCACCAAACCCCGACAGTGATTGATGCGCCGCCCCTTACCGAACTGACGCCCGTCATTCGTGTACGCTCAATTGAAAATTACCACTTGAACTGACAACAGCACTCTCTGTCGCGAGGTCATCACATGCCGAAGCTCATGTCTCTCTTGTCCATTTTCGCACTCTGCCTCCCCGCGTCTCTGCTCGCCGTTGAGCCGAAGATTCTCATCGGGCATACCGATCCGGCTTATGCGGCGGTCTACTCGGCGGACGGGACGAAGTTGGTGACGGCTTCGTTCGACAAGACGCTGCGGTTGTGGGATCTCAATTCGGCGACGACGTTGCGGACGATGAGCGGTCATACCGGACTGGTGCTGTGTGCGGCGCTGTCGAAGGATGGGAGTCGGCTCGTCAGCGGGTCGCTCGACAATTCGATCCGGCTGTGGGACGTGCCGGTGGCAAAGCCGGTCCTCTCGCATCAGGCCAATGCGGGGACGACGAGTCTCGCGCTGAATGCCGATGGGACGCAATGGCTGACGGGCGGGGCGGACAAGGTGCTGCGCATTTGGAACGCGGCCGATCGGGCCTTGGTGAAGGAGATCGGCGGCCTGCCGCATCCGATCGTGAAGGTCGCCTTTCGCGCGGACAAGCTGCAAGTCGCAGCGGCCGATGCGGCGGGGTTTGTGAGGCTCTTCAATCCGGCCGACGGTGCATCGCAAGGCGTGTTCGGTGCTCACTCGGTTGAGATCACAGGGCTGGGCTATCCGCCCAACAACGCCTGGATCATGACGAGCGGGGCCGATGGTCTGGTGAAGCGTTGGCCGAACGCGAGCGTGCCGCAAAAGGTCGCCGCCGGGCATGGCGATCTCATCCGCGCGATGCGAGTCAACCCGAACAACTCGATGGTGGCCACCGGCTCGAACGACAAGACCTGCCGCCTGTGGAACAACGGCAACCAGCAGCCGCTGCGGAATCTCGACGGCCACAACGGCGCGGTCACGTCACTCTGCTTTCAGTTCGACGGTGGACGGATCGTCACCGGGTGCGAGGACAAGATCGCGCGTCTGTTCGACGTGAACAACGGGATGCTCATCAAGGCGTATCCCGAGCAAGCGGCCGCGATCACTGCGGTTGCCATTCATCCGAACAATCAGGAAGTCGCTGTCGCCGACGCCAGTGGAGCGATCAAAATTTGGAAGGCCAACGAAGGGACCGAGGTCCGCACGCTGGCCGGTCACGCGGGCGGCACTTTTTCATTGGCCTACGCCACGAATCAGCAACACCTCGTTTCAGGAGGGGCTGACAAACGAGTCCGTGTTTGGAATGCTGCCGATGGCGCGCAGATTCGCGAACACGATTCGGTCGAGGTCGTGCGCGCGATCGCTGTCTCGTGGGACAACCAGCGGATCGCGGCGGGCTGCGATGACAAGAACATCCGCGTCTGGAACCTCGGCGACGGTGCTCTCTTCGCGACTTACACCGGTCACTCAGACAAGATCACTTCGTTGGATTACTGCCGCGACAACTTGAAGCTGGTCTCATCGAGTCTCGATGGAACGGTGCGCGGCTGGAACCTGGCGCTCGGTCGTCAAACGCATCACTTCGTCGCTGCGGGTGGCGGAGCGATCAATGGCGTCGGCTGGTGGAACGACAACGTCAACCTCGTCTTCGCCGGAGCTGATAAGTCGGTCTATTGGGACATCCACAACATCCAACTCACGCACATCGCCGATGAGAAGCGAGTCAACGCGCTGCATGTCCATCTCAATTCGGCGCATCACTTCACTGTCGGTGACGACGGCATCGTGAAGTGGTGGGACGCGGGAGGCGGCACGCTGGTGCGCGACTTCAAAGGTCACGTCGGCCCGGTTCGCTCGGTCGCTCTCCATCCGAATCAGCAGTACCTCGCGACGGGGGGCAGCGACAAGAAGCTGAAGCTGTGGAACGTCAACGATCCGTCGAAGCCGATCTACGACATCACGACCCCGGCCGAAGTCGTGCAGATCGCGTTCAGCCCCGACCAGAAGAAGCTGATCGCAGCGGGGAGCGATCATCTGATTCGAGGCTACGATCCGACGCCACCCGCTCCCGTCCCGCCGATGCCGCCGTCACAGGAGCCGGCGCAAGTGACCGACGGACACCCGGCCTCTGTCACGAGTCTCGTCTTCACTCCCGACAACCGCACGGCGATCAGTGCTGCGGCTGACGGATCGGTGCGGACCTGGACGATCGCGTCGGCGCAGGCCACGCTCGTGCTGAACGGTCATCAATCGCAGATTTACGGCGTCGCCTTCCATCCGACGCTGCCGCTGATCGCGTCGGCCTCGAACGACAAGACCGTGAAGATTTGGGACTACGAGAAGAACGCCAATCTGAGAACTTTCGCCGCTCAGGGGGGAGCGATTTACTCGCTCGCCTTCACGCCCGACGGCAACTTCATCGTCACGGCCGGTGGCGACAAAACCGTTCGCGTCTACAACCAAGCCGACGGCGTTGAGGTCCGCAAATTCAACGGCCCGAACGATTCGGTCTACTCGGTCGCCCTCAGTCCCAACGGCCAACAGGTCGCGGCGGCGGGACTCGATCGCAAAGTCTTCCTCTGGAACTTCGGCGACCCCAATCCGATCAAGGCCATCGCCGGACACAAGGACGACATCTACAAGGTCGAGTTCAACCCAACGGGCACACGCCTGTTGACCATCGGCTACGCGGGCAACATCCACATTTGGGACCCCAACCAGGAAAAGCCCCTCTTC
>JAYVOX010000359.1:0-6162 GCA_043757695.1 Schlesneria sp. | reverse complement strand
GACTCGACGAACCGTTCGAGTTGCTCGAACGACGCGGCGTCACACTGAAGCACATGCACGCCCGAATCGGTGACGGCGACAAGCTCCCCGAGTTCCGTGTCTTCCTCGGCAAGCAAGAACACTGGTTCTTCGATCGCGAAGAGGTCCGGCTGTTCGTACAGGGCGAAGAGCAACGCCTCGGTCGAGAACTCACCATCGCCGTCCCCACGATCGTGAAACCTGTTGCCGTCGAACCGACTCCCGTCATCAGCAGTTCCACTCCGACTGGCTCCGGATCACTCGGTGCGACAGCGCCCGTTGCTCCCGTGAAGGAAGAACAACTTCAAATCATCGACCTCCACGAAATCCGCACGATCAACAATGGACTGATCGAGTTGAAGAGCTTCGGCATCCGCTTGCCGGACCTCTATCCCGCCGGCAACAAGGACGGCGAAACGTTCTTCCCATTCAAGATCGTGCAGGACGATCACACCGTTCGTTTGATGAGCCTGCGGGAACTGCTGCCGCAACTGCGCGACTTGGGTGAACGCGGCATGAAGGTCACACGTTTCAAGGGCCTCGGTGAAATGGACGCCGAAGAGTTGTGGGACACCACGATGGACCCGGCCGTCCGGACGCTGCTCAAAGTCACGATGGCCGATGCTGCCGCCGCCGATGAAATGTTCCGAGTCCTCATGGGCGACGCCGTCGAACCGCGCCGCGAATTCATCGAGAAGCACGCCCTCGATGTGAAAGACTTGGACGTGTGACGCGACTGAGTTTGTCGTCATCCGCATTCGACTTCTTAGCCACTCCAACTCACCGCTCAAATTGCTTGTCCTTCTTCACTCTTCATCCGTGCCCCGGCTTTGCCATCCGTGCGATTCACTCTTCTGCCTGAGAAGAGTCCGCACGGATGGCAAAGCCGGGGTACGGATGAAGCGAGGCGGCACGAACACTCGGCTCACTTTGCCAATCCCCAAATCGGAGACCCGACATGATTCGTTCGACACTGTTAATTCTCTTCTTCAGTGCGGTGATCTCCACGACGGACTGCCGCGCGCAACAAGCCGCTGCCCGCTCCGACTCCGGGTCCGCTCAGGTCGTCAAACACTTCAACTACATGAAGGCCATCGCGCTCAAACGCGGTGCGGCGCGAGCCTTGTTGTGTCCGGAAGCGGGTGGTCGAGTCCTCGATTTCTCCGTCGATGGCAAAGGAGCGATGTACCTTGAGGAGCAGGAGCAACAGTGGCAGCCGGGAAAGGCCGGTGCGATCTCGGCCGGTCGGTTTGATTACGGCCCTGAGTTGGTGACGACTCCGCATCCCAAGCTCTGGTCGGGCGAATGGACCGGTGAGATCGTCGGGCCGTGCGCGGCGAAGCTCACCAGCCCGCGCGACGAAGTGGCAGGAATTCAACTCGTGCGCGAGTTCTCGCTCACACCCGAAGCGATCATCGATGGCAAGCCCATCGCACCGAGCCTGCTTTGCAAGCAGACAATCATCAACATCTCGAACAAGCCGCAAGAGGTCTGTCACTGGGGTCGGTCGTTCTCACCCGGCGGCGGCATCTGCCTAATCCCGCTCGGTGACCGACCGAGTCGCTTTCCGTCGAAGTACGCGATGTACGAAGAGGGGGCGACGATCAACGTTCGCAACAAAGATGATCTGATCCGCGAGCGAGACGGCTTTCTGGAAATCCTCGCTCCGCCACGCAAGCCGAAGCTTGGCTTCGATTCGTATGCGGGATGGCTCGGCTATCTCCTGCCGAACGACACGCTGTTCGTGAAACGCTTCGCCACGCATCCCGATCGCGTCTACAACGAAGCCGCCGCCATCACGTTGTCGGTCTGGTATCCGACCGGCCCACGCATCGAACTCGAACCGATCGGCCCGCGCGAACGCCTGAAGCCCGGTGAATCCGCCTCGTTCACCGAAGAGTGGTTTCTCACGACGCACCCGTTCCCGAAAGCCGGCCAACAGGTCGATCTCAAGCAGTTCCACGCCCACGTCACGGGTGTCTTGACTGCGCCGCGAACACCGTGAGCCGCCTGAGAATGATCGGTTCTGTTGAACTCGGCCCAGTGGCGGGGGCGCTCCGGCTCCGAGGAAGCCCCCGAGGTGCGATGACAAAACTCAGGGGCTTCCTCGAAGCATGGAGCGTCCCTGCCACGCCCCGACGCGCTCGCCTTTGGCTTGCGGTTAAACGAATCGTTTGCACTTAGCACGCCCTCATCAACCATCATGCCTGCCACTGAACTGACAATCTCGCTGCAATCGGCTGCCGATGTGTTGAAGCTCGGTGGCTTGGTCGCGCTGCCGACCGAGACCGTGTACGGGTTGGGAGCCAACGCACTCGATGCTCGGGCTGTGGCGAGAATCTTCGCGGCGAAAGAGCGACCGTTTTTCGATCCTCTGATCGTCCATCTGGCCGACGTGTCGTGGTGGCCGCGCGTGGTACTCGACTTCCCGCCAGTGGCCGAACTGCTCGCGACAAAGTTCTGGCCGGGACCGCTCACGATGATCCTGCCCAAGGTCGCGGCGATCCCCGACATCGTCACGTCGGGAATGCCGAGCGTCGCGATCCGCGTCCCCGATCATCCCCTCACGCGCGAGGTCCTGCGGCTGGCCGATGTTCCCGTGGCGGCTCCCAGCGCGAACCTGTTCGGGCGTCTCAGCCCAACGACCGCCGAGCATGTGCAACAACAACTCGGTGATCGAATCGATCTGATCCTTGATGGAGGGCCGTGTCGAGTCGGAGTCGAATCAACGATCCTTCAGTTCCACGGTGATGAGGTTGTCTGCCTGCGACCCGGCGGCGTACCACTCGAAGAGATTGAAAGCCTGATCGGACCGGTGGGCCGTCTCACCCATCAGACCTCCGACGACGAACGACCCGCCGCACCGGGAATGCTCGCCAGCCATTACGCTCCGCGCACGAAGCTGATAATCGTCGAAAAGGTCCCCGTCACACCGCCGTCTCCCCGCACGGGACTGCTGCTGTTGCAACCGACGACCCGCGCGAAGGATTACGAATTTGTCGAAACACTCTCGCGCAACGGCGACCTGATCGCAGCGGCCTCAAACTTCTTTCAGGCGTTACATCGCCTCGATCAACTGGGGCTCGACCTGATTCTCACGACGCCCTTCCCGAACGAGGGCCTCGGCCTCGCGCTTAACGATCGCCTCCGGCGAGCCGCTCACTGATTCGGAGGATGGGCACTCCTGCCCGTCCGGTCTTCGCGATTCAAGGACAGGCTGCCTCCCCGACCAAGCCGTTTCAAAAACCGGACGGGCAAGAGTGCCCATCCTCCGCCGCTACAGCCGCGATGGCCACAACTGCATCTCGGGGACCACGGCGCGCGCGGGGAGCTTTGCGAGAAACAGGACCGCCTCGGCGATGTCTTCCGGCAACAGCGCCTGATCGAGAACGTCGCGCTGAGTGGGAACCGGTCGCTGGGCTAGGATCTCGGTGTTGCACAGGCCGGGAAAGAGGACCGTCGTGCGGATGCCGTTCGACTTCTCTTCGACGCGCGTTCCGTGTGCCAGTCCAACCAGCCCGTGCTTGCTCGCCTGATACGCCACGCCCGAGACATCTGGCATCTGCACGCAGCCTGATGACAGATAAACGATCAACCCGTTTTGAGCCGCTCGCATGACGGGCAGGACCGCTTGAGTACATGCGAACGCCCCCGTGAGGTTTGTCTCCAACAGCCGCAACCAGTTGTCACGACTCAACACCGACAGGCCTCGCTCAGGAAGATTGGTCCCCGTCGCATAGACGACTAACTCAATGCGTCCGGTTTGCTGTCGAGCCAGCTCAACCATCGCCGCACATCGTCGGGCTGAGCCACGTCCATCACACACGTTTCGATCGAGCATCCCTCGGCGAGCAAGAGTTGCTCCAACTCAACCAGCCGCTCCGCACGCCGCGCGGCAGCCACCACGTGCGCTCCCTCGCGAGCAAGCGTCACCGCGATGGCACGGCCCATGCCGCTGGAGGCTCCGACCACGATGGCAGTCTGTCCGCGAAGTTGATCTGGCATACGGTTCCCGCTCAGGAGTGACGGTGGGTGGCATTCCTGCGACTCAGCATGTCTCGCCCGTCCGTCACCCGTCAATCGACGGATTCGTCACGCCATCGCGGTGGCAGGGTCCGGAGGATCGAGGGCCTTCGGCTGCCAATGCCGCCGTCGGACGATGCGCCAAGTGCCGAGCAGCCAGACCAGAGGGAAGCCGATGAAGAGTGTGACGAGCAACCAAGGCGTGGTCATGCACGAATTGGAGACGTGCTGTTCGGCTCCCGGTCGTACCTCGAACAGTTCCTGATTGAGCAGCGTCGAGGTGGCGATGAATCCCGGAAGCGGGCGATTGGCATGCAGCGGTTCGGCGTGGAGGAACGTTCGACGGACTTGGTTCATCCAATCCTCTACCGAGAGCAACGGACTCGATGAAAACCGTTCAGCGGGAGTCGTCATCACAGTCGGAACTTGATCCCGCGCCGCGTTGATCCACTGAATCGTCTGAAACAGGCTGTCGGCATGTTGGGGATGCGGCTTGCCGGAGATCTCTTGGAACAACTCTTGGCAATGCTCCCTGGTGAACGGCCTCGTCTGGCCCCCCTTGTTCGTCGTGGCCGGATAGCCAAGACGGATCTGGAAACCGGGTATCAACTGCGGCCTGTTCGTGATGGCGGGGAGCTGGTCCGTTTGGGCTGTCAGCAGAATCGTGTCGCGCAGATAGACGTGAGCTGGCGGCAGCAAGCCGTAGGTGCGGCCAGTCCCCGTGGCCTTCATCGAGAAGTTGAATGGAGGGCCATCGCCCTTCGACATGACGGACTGTGCCGAGAAATCGTGGACGTAATAGTCCGACGGCCCGAACGGGATCACGTAGAAGACGCACGTCAGGATCAGCAGGATCAGGCACAGCACCGACCACGCCGCGATTCGACCAAACGTCCCCAACCAACGCTGCATGGATTGGCTCAGTTGACCTCCGACCAACCGACCGAGATCGGTCTCAAGCCACGGGGTCGTTGCGAAGGATTCTTTTACCGACGGGGCGTGTTGCCAGAGGAGCGTGATGACGCTCAGCGGAATTCGGACGAAGGCTCCGTACGAAACGGGGAGCAGACCGATGACCGCAGCCCCTCGCACATGGTTGAAGTTCTGGCGAACATAGATGCACTGCGCGACGGCCAGCGACAGCAGGCTCATCACCAGAGACACCACTGCCATCAGGAACGCGATGGGCGCATCATCGTGCTGCGGCCTCCAGAGGCCCATCGCGAGGAGCATCGTTGCAAAAACAGCGAAACCGATCAGATCGATCCCACCGGCGAAGCACCATGTGATCGCGATCAAGAGCCGGTTCCGCTCGGCAGGCTCGATGTCGAAGACGCTGCCAAGCGTCTCACCCAAGCGTTGCAGCACGGATGCGGGGAGATGCCGGGCGGATCTCACTTGCTCCAGAAACGACCGGCCTGTTGCTTCGGCAGCGGAGCCGACTCCGGCATCAACGCGAGTCTCAGCGCCGCCGACCATCGCCGCCAGTTGCGGCTCCGCATCCGGAGCGTAATGCGTTGCGATGCGCCAGACGGCGATCGCGATGATCGCGGCAAGGAACGGATGAACGCCCATAAACATCACGCCGATCGCGATCAACATCGCCAAACTCTCGGGTGGCAATCGAGGCTTTCGGCGAGGTCGCGAACCGACCGCATCGTTCGGATCAACCGCCGCATTGTCGGTGTGACCGCCCGGCCTGACCCACGGGACCGATCCGTAAAGATTCGCCCACACGAGTCGCACCAGCGCGACGAACAGCATTCCCCAGAAACAAATCAACATCCCGCCCAGCACGCTCATCATCAATGCTTCTTCAATCCCAACGCGATTGCCCTTCGCGACAGCGAATGAGACCGCCATGCCGGTGAGCAGCAAGAACAGCAGCAGTCGGCCCGAGATCGGTTGAAAGAGGATCGTCCCCGAATCGGCGAACCGGCGTGCTTCGTCGCGTGCTGAGGAGAAACTTCGCGGTGTCGTGCTGCTCGGTGACGACGCTGTTGCCGAGGCCGAAGCGAGTGGCTTGTCGCTGGACGGAGACACACCTTCCAGCGCGGACGGCTTCGACACGACCATCGGTTGCTGCACGTGAGCCAGCCATTGCTCCAAGACTTCGGCCAC
>JAYVOX010000358.1:0-6162 GCA_043757695.1 Schlesneria sp. | reverse complement strand
CGGAGCAACAGGAAGAGCGACCGAAGAAGGACGAACTCGTTCGGGCGCGAGCCTATCTCTCCACAGACCGGCTTCCCGCCGGTGGCACCTGTCAGATCATCGTGCTGTTGGACGTAAAGGAGGGCTGGCACATCAACGCCAATCCGCCGAGTCCAGACTTTCTCAAGCCGACCAAGCTCAGCTTCAAGTCCAAATCGGGAGTGACACTCGCCGAGCCAATCTATCCCAAAGGACACGGCTTCAAGATGGAGGGCGAGGAGACCGACGCCATGGTCTATGAAGGGGAGGTCGCGGTGTTTGGATCGCTCACCGTGCCGAAGACCTCCGGTGGACTGACCGATGAAATGGAGATCACAGTCAATTACCAAGCCTGCAATGAAAAGGGCTGCCTGCCGCCCAAGTCGATCAAGCTGACTGGCAAGCTGACGGTCGCGAATCCGGGCGAAGCGGTCAAGCCGATCAACGCCAAACTGTTCGCCACGAAGACCGCCACGAATCGGTGAGAGGGGTGTCGGAACACGTCAGTTTCCCTTCGCGGCGGTTCGCACGGCTTGGAAGCCGAAAATGAAGAACCCCTTGTTTGCAGGGAAATCCTACAAAACAAGGGGTTTCTGAATGTCAAGCAGTGCCCCCGGCAGGAGTCGAACCTGCGACCTATGGTTTAGGAAACCATCGCTCTATCCAGCTGAGCTACGGGAGCAAATTTGGGAGTCGTGTTTTCTGAGCGGGGTTTGTCGGGGCTGTTAAATAGTATCCTACCACCATAGTCCGTTCACTGACGTTCGTGGCACAGGATGTCAGTCATCATTGACGTGTCCGACAAATTTGGACGTTTGTCGGACACGTCCTCGTTGAGCTTGAGTTTCAGCCTGCCATCGGAAGTTGGAATTGGAATTAACTGCGTTGGTCATCGCTTTCAATCGGATTCTGTTTCCAGCGAGCGGGAGTATCTCGCGGACGATGTCGGCCTGCAAGCTGAGGGATCTTTCGTGGCATTGGTATGGGCGCTAATGCTCACGAGTCACAATCGGGCGAATTCGATTTTTTAAGAGAGTGCCACTCCATCTCTTTTGTGATGGCGTTTGGCTTCCGATCCGCGATCAGTGTCCGTGACCGCAACTCGTGGGATGACCGCAGCAACCCGCCATCGGTAACGAGGGCGACGCACTGGCGATCGGGAGGGCGATGCCGCCGGAGATGATTCGTTCAACCGGGGCATTGGCAGGAGTGCCACTCGTTTCGAGACCGGCACGCTGACAAAGTTGTCCCCACGTCTGGATTGCATCCTTCATGCCATGCTGAACCGTGATGGTGCGCGAATTTTGCTCGCAATGATAATCGTAGGTCGGCACTCGGATTCTCCTCGTGATGTGAATGATCAGGACGGCGGACGAAGATAGCTATGCTTGCCGCGAATCGAAAGTCTTGGCTGCCGCGATGAATTGCTTTCGGCAGCGTTAAGTGGAGTCATCGAATCCGCAGGCATGATTGGTGATGTGTCGTCGCGTTTCCAACTCGTGCAGGCGATGTCGAGATGATTCTCGCGAACTGATGTGTGTCGAGATCGTGTGCTCCCCGCGGGCCGTGTTGCCAGCAGGCGGCGTTTTCACTTGGAGACAGGAGCCGACGCCAGCCGAGACTGAGTCGCCCCATCGTCCAACGAGCATTGATGTCTTGCAGCGGTCTGATTCGAGTTGTTCCATCCGCCGCGCGATACCGCATCGCGTCGATGCCGACGGGACCGAAGTAGCCCAACTCTTGCAACCGCCGCGCGGCATTCCGTGCGATCTCAATGGCAGGTGCCCACGTCTCATCGTCAGGCTCGGTTGTGGCAAACCAACTTCCAGAGTATTGGCCTCGACCGTCTCCAAGCATGGGTGTGACACCGATCAATTTCGGAGACCCCGCGCGCGGTACTTCCAACTGAATGCCGACTTCATCGAGTCGTTCGACCCACGGTTCGAGAAACACCGCGCCATCGGACTCGATCCGCTTGACGGCCCAATTGCAGTTCTGTTGCGTTAGTTCACCGCAACCCCGCAACCGCTCGCGACCCGACATTCCAAATTCAGCCTTCACAACCCAACGAGCGACTGGTCCACGGTCCGCGATCCGTTCGGCGAGTTGATGCAGCGAATGAACCTCATGCGCTCCGTCGAGTCCAACTTGCCACTCTCGTTCGAGACCTGCGGAGAATCGACGCGAGTTTCCAGCACGAACGGCGGCAGAGAGAGGATCGTGATGGCGCCATCCGCGCGACTCGCAGAGTCGTCTCAGATCGTCTGTCCAGCCCCAAGGAATGCACTCCACACCGCACGGCACGGAGTTGAACGACACGACCGGATTCACGTGCGGCATTCCATTCAGAGTGGCCTGCTCGAAGAAGCTCGACTCGACGGGTTGAGGGGTCCAGATGTAATCCCCTTCCTCTGCAATCGCCAACCAAGACAGAGCCAGTTCCGCGTTGATCCTGTCGAGCTTTGCAGGCAGTTGCTGGCGGGGATCGGCCAGCCGATGTTCAAAGTCGAAGTTGCCCACGTACAGCCGAGCCATCGAGTGAGTTTCAGAAACAAGTGAGTTCGGCAAGTTGCTGTTGCGGGTTCGGGAGTGCGACGCGGAATTCTTCTCGAAGGAGGTCACGTGCCTGGTTGCGCATACGGGCAATAGCACTTACGTTAGTAACTCGCAGCGTCAGCGAGGGAGGCCGACACATCGCAAACAACGGTACTTCCTCGCTGACGCAACGGATTACTTTTCTAAAGTAAATGCCATTGGGCGCATACGGAATTAGGCCGGTGGGTCAGGCGTCAGCAAGCGAATCGCATCGTCAACAGTGACCGCCACTCGGAAGTACTCGTCGAGCTTCGTCGCACTCAAGACATCGGCCATCATGTCCATGACGCCACACAGTGCGAGTCGTCCTTCTCGACGATGGAGATTGCGGTGCAAGGCAATGAACTTGCCCAGCGCGGCGCTCGTGATCAGCGTGACGAGTTCAAAGTTGGCGACCAGCAGGCGACAACCGAACTGATCGACCAGCATCGTCAGTTCCTGACCGAGGTGTTCGATGTTGTCCTCTTCGGACAAGCTCGCTCGAATGATCCGAACAACGACGACGGCATCCCGTTCCTCGATCGTGAAGTACACCGGCTTAAACTCACTGAGTGCAGCCATCGCCCATCTCCCGTTCGGCTTCGAGAAAGTGCTGTGTCACTCGGGTGGCACGTCCCGAGATCAGTTGCCCCACGTCAGCGGCTTCACCGGGAATCTCAATCGGGACGTATCGCCGATCAGTTCCATGAACCCAGCCAGCACGTGCGGAGCACTGGCCCTCCACCATCACTTCCAGCTCGCGACCAATTAGCGAGGCATGGTACTGATGGGAAAGATCACGTTCCAGTCGTTCCAGAATTCGCATCCGTTCGCTGCGCACCGTTCCGTGAATTTGGTCGGGAAGCATGGCGGCGGGCGTGCCGCGACGAGGGCTAAACGGGAAGAGATGCATTTTCATGAAGGCCACTCGCCGACAGGTTTCGAGCGTTTGCTCGAACTCGTCGTTCGTTTCACCCGGAAATCCGACGATCACGTCCGTGGTGAAGGCGGGGTTGTCGAGTCGCTCGCGCAGGCGGCCGAGCTTGTCGAGAAATTGTTCAACCGTGTATCGCCTGCGCATTCGACGTAACACGGCGTTGGAGCCGCTCTGTAATGCGGGATGAAACTGCGGGCAGAGGTGTTCGCAATCTGCAGCAGCCGAGATGAAGTCATCATCGACTTCGGCCGCTTCGATGCTCGACAAGCGCATGCGCCATGGTCCAGGAATTCGATCGAGCTTGCGGAACAAATGCCAGAGTCGGAACGGCGGCAATCCCGAACGGCCGCGCGTCGTATCGACTCCGTAATGACCGACATGAATACCGGTCAGAATGATCTCGCGATAGCCGTTGCCGATCAGCCGCCGCACTTCGGCTTCGATGTCTTCGGGAGAGCGGCTTCGCAACCCCGGTCGAACCTGCGAAATAATGCAGTAGGAGCACTTCAAAATGCAGCCGTCTTGGACTTTGACGTACGCCCGTTTGCGCCCCTCGAACCGACTGATTCCGGACGGCATATCTACGATGCCATGCCGCGCGAGGATATCGGGAAGTTCGCGCTTGTCCGTGACAACCTCGAACACCGACGGGAGATCACTGACGGCGCGAGGATCCCGCGTGGCGTAGCAACCCATGACGAGTGTCCGCGTACCGGGATTGTGCTTCGCCAACTGACGAATCACTTGCCGTGATCGTGAGTCGCCATTGGACGTGACGGTACACGTATTGACGACGCACAGATCGGCCGACTCGCCATCGGTCGCCTCACGGAAACCGTTTCGCTCCAAAGCCTCCAGAACGAGTTGCGTTTCGTACTGGTTAACTTTGCATCCGAGCGTCACCAGCCGACATGTCTTGCTACGGTGTTCCGGCGGCTCGACGTGAGGTGTTGTCGGTAGGAGGCAGTCAGTGTGTGTCCCGATTGCTGGTGAAAGTTGTATGAGGTCTGTCATCGAACTACCGTCGTTGAGATGCGCCGCCGCGTCCTCGCGGCCCACTGTTTCCGCGACCGCGCGGCTCGGGTCCACGGGAGCGAATGAGGTACGAAATCGCCTCTTCCCAAGTTGGGATTCCCTCGTAGTTCACCGGTGCCAACGGCTCTTCATCGACATCGTCGTCAACAGGACGAGGTTGTCGCCCACCAGCATCGGCAACAACATCTTCCTCTTCTTCCTCTTCCTCATCGTCCTCTGCAAGCTCTGTCGCAGGAGATGCTGCGACGGTCACAGACTGGTCTTCGGGACGCTTTCGTCCGCGGCGGCGACGGCGGCGTGGACGACGCTTTTCACCGTCGCTACCACTCTCATCATCATCTTGATCTTCAGAACTCGACTCGGCATCACCTTCTTCATCAGACTGTTCTGACGGCGAGTCGTCTCCAGTTCCAAACCCAAGCATGTCTTCGTTGTCGTCGTCGTCTGCCTCGTTGGAATCGCCATCAGCGTCGGCGGTGACTTCGGCTTCCGTACGACGGCTCCGACCACCGCGTCGTCGGCGACGACGGCGGGGACGGCGACGATCTTCGTCACTCTCGGAAGAATCATTCGACGATTCCTCGCTCGATCCATCGGCCTCGTCGCTCTCCTCGTCTTCCACAAATTCTTGGAACAAGTCGGAAGCAAATGGGTCGTCATCATCATTGCCATTCGCGGGAGCCGACTGTCGTGTGACAGGAGCGGACTTCCTGGCAGGAGCCTCTGCTTTGGCGGGGGCAATTGCACTCCGACGCGGCTTCGGTTCTTCGTCCATACCTGACCCGAAACCATCGTCTGTCGGGCGCGAGGCGGTAGCTTGCGGAGGCACTGGCCGAGGTGGTCGCGATTCCTCAGCGGGAGGTTTGCGGGCGGGACGCTGTTCGGATCGTGGGGTTTCAGAACGAGGAGCTTCGTCGCGCGATTCGCTCCGACGGCGCGGGCCTCGATCAGAGGTTCCTGGCGAAGGAGTCACTGCTGCGGGAACGGTATCGTCACGTCGAGCAACCGGCGGTCGTACGGCATCTTCATCACGAGTCGCTTTTTCACGCGGCGGGGCTTCGCGACGCACTTCATCACGCGGTCGCTCTCGTCCTCCCTCGCGCTCACGTGGCGGAGCACCGCCTTCTCGCCGAGCGGGGCGGCTTCCGCCGCGTCCGGCTGACGCATCGGGCTGTGGCCGAGCGACCGGCTTGCCGGGCTCATCAAAGCTCCAGTTCTCCAGAGCGTCCCAGATATCGCGTTCGCCACCATCACGTGCGCGGCTGGCGGGTTCGCGTTCACGAATCGGTTCCTCAACGGAACTTCGTTCGGATACGACTTCGCGTCGCTCGGGACGGCGTTCTACGACCGGAGTTTTCTCTTCCGGGAAGGAGAGATCATCGTCTTCAGGAAAGGAGAGGTCTGGTTCGGCAGTCGATGCGGAAACGCGGACATTTGGCTCCACAACCGCCTCTGGTATCGAAGCCATTTCCGGCTTGAGCGGCTTCGCTACGGGAGCGTCTTCATCAGGCAGATCGAAGTCATCGTCGGCCCCGCCGAACTGAATGCCCAACAGATCGGAGGCGAGCTTGCCCCACGAATCGTCGTCTTTGTTTTTG
>JAYVOX010000357.1:0-6176 GCA_043757695.1 Schlesneria sp. | reverse complement strand
TGACTGGTGAGCAGCACCGTCATCTGCTGCTCCTGCTGATAGTGCCGCAAGAAACCTTGAACCTTCCTCTGCGAGACGACATCGAGACCGATCGTCGGCTCGTCGAGAAACAAAACTTCCGGCGAGTGCAGCAGCGACGCGATCAACTCCATCCGCATCCGCTCGCCGAGCGACAGCTCGCGCACCGGCTGACCGACCAGTTTGCGAACCTCCAACAGGTCGGTCAGTTCATCCACGCGACGCTGAAACTGCGAGGGTTCGATGCCGTAGATTTCGCGGTGCAGAATGAAGGACTCCTGCGCCGGCAAGTCCCACCAGAGTTGGTTCTTCTGCCCCATGACCAGCGAGAACCGTTTGCGATACGCGTTGTCGCGCTGCCACGGGACGAAGTCGAGCACCGTGGCTGAACCGGAAGTCGGATAGATCAGTCCGCTGAGCAGCTTCAATGTGGTCGTCTTCCCCGCGCCGTTCGGGCCGAGAAACGCGACCATCTCGCCCCGTTCGATGGTGAAGCTGACATCCTTCACCGCTTGAACCACGTTGTACTCGCGCCGAAACAATCCGCGGAACGACGCTTTCCAACCGGCGGGCTTCCGGTAGACGCGATAGTGCTTGGCAAGGTCTTTGACTTCGATGATGGACATGGGGCGGGATGATACCGGGGCAGGAGTTGTTTTCAACGTGGGGTGATGCCACGTTGGGCTGTTGCGGGCGTGGGCGCTGCGACGTGCGTTATCAACGAACAAGCCCGAGTCATGAGTGTGACTCGGGCTTGTGTGCGAGTGGAGCGGGACGACCGACCGTCAGCGGGCGGCGGTCTTCGCTGCCTTCAATTGCGAGAAGTAATCGAGCGCGATCTGCAAGACTTCGTTGTTGTACTCGGTCTTGGCAAAGACCGGTTTGTCGGACTTCGTTTCGTTCTCTTCCTCTTCTTTTTCGACTTCCTTCGCCGCTTTGTCGTCATCGCGTTCACGCTTCATCGTCTCTTCGTTGAGCGACACGGTTTTGCGGTTCTTGCGAGCCAGATAGCGTTCGATGTCTTTGGCAACCTGCTGAAACTTCGGCTCGACAGCGACTCGCTTCTGGCTGGCCTCTTTCAGCGCCGCCACAAGCTGCGGGCTGGCGTACCCGTAGGAAGTGAACTTCGCGGGAGCGATGTGATCGAAGGCCAAGGCGTTCTCAAGGAATGACTCTCCCAAATCCATGTGATCGATCAACGAGGGCAACACAACATCGGACTCGACGCCGCGATTCTGCGTGCTGTCGCCGTTCACTCGATAGAACTGGTTGATCGTCAGTTTGACGGCTCCCCGATCCTTGCTCCCTTGCAGCATCCGAAACATCTGGCTGCTGACCGGCATGACATTCTGGACCGTCCCCTTGCCGTGTGTCGTGACATCGCCGATGACGATGCCGCGACCGTAGTCCTTGATCGCCGCTGCGAAAATTTCGGAAGCCGACGCCGACAGACGATTGCACAGGACGAGCAGTGGTCCCGAGTATTCGACACCGGCCTCTTCGTCGTCATGGCTCTTGATGCGACCGTTTTGTTCTTTGACTTGCACTACAGGACCGCGATCAATGAACAGGCCGGAGACTTCGATGGCTTCGCTCAAAGCACCGCCACCGTTCATGCGGAGATCGATGACCATGGCATCGACACCCCCTTGCGAACGGAATTCGTTCAGCACTCTCAACACGTCACGAGCAGTACTCTTAAAGTCATCTTTACCTTGCTGGGCACCACCGAAATCGCGATAGAACGAGGGAATGTTGATGATACCAACGCGCCCCTTCGTGCCGGGAACGCGCTCGCCGGTCTGGATGATGACTCCTTTGACCTCCTGCGCGGTGAGGGCGATCGTTTGGCGAGTCAACTCGTAAACAACGGTCTCGCCCGTGGCCTTTAAGACACGCAGCCGAACCTTTGTTCCGCCATCGCCGCGAATCAATCGCACGACGCGATTGAGCTTCATCTCGACGATTTCTTGGAAGTCACCTTCCTCTTGTCCGACAGCAGTGATCTTGTCGCCCACAATGAGCCGACCATCCTTCTCGGCGGCACCTCCCGCGACGATCTGCTTCACGACAGTCACGCCGTCTTCCGCTTGCAATGCCGCACCGATCCCTTGCAGGCTGAGTCGCATCTGAATCTCAAAGTCCTCGACCGTCTGCTTCGACATGTAGCTGGAGTGAGGATCAAAGCAGTGAGCCATCGACGACAGATACATCTCCAGAACTTCGTTGTCTTCGGTGTCGTGAGCGGCACGCTTCACGGTGTCGTATCGCTTGTGAAGTCGCTTTCGAACATCTTCTACGGAAACTTTGTCGAGTTGCAGTGACAGCAAGTCGTACTTGACTCGCTTGCGCCAACGTTCGTTGGCCTCAGTCGCATCGGCCGACCATGCCAATTGATCGCCATCAATCACCATCGACTCGTCTAAGGCGAAGTCGTGGGGTGCGTCAATTAGCTTATGCGCGACAGCCAATCGCTCGTCGAGTCGTTTCAAATAGAGAGCGAAGACTTCGTAACCGAAGTCCGCCTTACCTTGCTTGAGATAGTCGTCTAAGTGATCGCGATATTTTGCAAATCCGTCGATGTCCGGCTTCAAGAAATACAGCTTCTGAGGGTCCAGTTCTTTGACGAATCGCTGCACCAGCATGGCGGAGATGCGGTCATCTAAAGGCTTCTGGCTGATGTGAAACTTGCTGATCATGCTCGACACGTACTTGGCCGTGTCTTGATCCGCTGTAGCTGGTGAAGAGGCTTGCTGGGCAAAAATTGTCGTGGCGATCAGTGCCATCAACCCAACGGTTAATGCAGTCTTGGCTCGCGACAATGGAGAAAGCGGCATGAGATGTTCCGGTCGTAGGGAGTTGAGAACGGACAGCAATTGCAGGGATTGGGCTGCCTAGTATCAAAGGCGGGGTGATCGTAGTCGAACCCTCAAAATCCGACAAGAGGCGCTCTCTTGTCGGCTGTCCTCGCGGCCAATCCGCTGACGTTCGTGAAAGATTGAAATCTCACATCCCATTGAAAACGGCACTTCGAGAGGGCGGTGTTCCCGTTGAGTCACGCAAAAAAAACGTTATTCCTACCGCGAGCGACTCGGCTGAAGCCTCGTCACCGACTTTCAACGGGCTGATGCCTCACACGGCCTCGTCGCTGACGCTGAATTTCTAAGAATAGGCGGCGCATCAACAACTGCCGCGCCCGTGCGACACCAGTGATTGATGTGCTGGCTCTCAGATGGGCTGGCTCTAAATCGCCTCGTCGCGACGAGAATGTCGGCGATGCTAGGTCGTTCTTCTTGGCTGGATTGCGGATACGCAGATCGTTAATCGCTCTTCGCTGTGTGGCTCGCGGAGACGCTGCCATTGGCAATTGAGCCTTGAACTAAGGCGGTTCTTGGATGACTCGTCGCCGAGTGGTGAGGAACTGCGAGGTGCCGCAGCCGTCTGACCGCCCAACAAACTGGCGGATTATCGACGCGCCATTTACATGCGAATGCCCGATGTTTTACGGCCGTATCGTGTGGCACATTCGGCGTCGTGGTGGGCAATGACACGCTGTCTGGATGAGATAAATATCCCCGGTGCATTTGCAATGAGACGAATCGGAAGATAGGCTCTCGGCCAAGCGTGTGCGTAGTTGTTTCGCCACCCATTAAAAACCCTTAGTAAGTGAGGTTATATGTCACAAGCAGGAACTGGAATCAACGTTGCTGATTTGGAGAAATTGCTCGATCAGCGCAAGTCGCTCGTCCAAGAATTGGGCAAAAAGCGAGAGGCTCTTCACAAGCAACTCGCTGAAATTGAAGAGCAACTCACGGCAATCGTCGGTGGGCAAACGATCGTTGCAGTCAAGCGAGCCGGGGCCAGACGTGGTCGTCCACCCGGAAGTGGCAACAAGACACCACGTGGCAGCAAGACTCGCGGCCGCCGTCCCAAAAACGAGCGATCTCTGCGCGATGTGATTTCGGAAATCCTGAGTAAGAGCAAAAAAGGGCTGACCCTTGAAGAGTTGGTTCCTAAAGTTGTGGAAGCTGGATATAAATCAAGCAGCGCCAACTTCAGCAACATGATCTATCAGAATATTTACAATTCCGAAGGGATCGCTAAGGACGCGGAGACGGGTTGCTATACCCTCGTTCAAGAGTGATTGTGGCTTGAGATACGTGTTCGGAATGCCAATGTTGCGGCGCTCCGAAATCGCCAGTTGCTGTCGTCTACTCCGGTGTGAGAGACCCTGTTCCCGCCGGAGTGAGACGTGGCGATTACGCGACGCGACTGTTGGATTTGTCGGTGAAAGCTCACTCTTGAAGGATCAGAGATGGCGGACCAATCGAATGGTTCAGGGGTGAGTATCGACAAGTCGGCAGCAGTGTCGCTCGTCATGGAACTCCTGGCGATTACGGGCCGCAGTAAACAAGAAGGGCAAGTCGTCTCATTCCTTCGCGAGCGTCTGCTCGTGGCAGGCGTCTCTGCGTCGTGCATTGAGACCGACTCCGCCAACCGCCGCATTCCCGGTGGTGGTGAGACTGGCAACTTGATCGTGAAGTTGCCCGGTACGAAACGAGGCCCACGTCGGTTGCTGATGGCTCACATGGACACCGTCCCCATTTGTGCCGGGGCCAAGCCCGTGTTGAGCGGTGACGTGATTCGGTCGTCCGACCCGACAACGGGGCTTGGCGGCGATGATCGTGCTGGAGTGGCAGTTGTCCTCACGGCAGCCCTCGAACTGCTACGAAGTGGTCAGCCGCATCCGCCCCTGACGCTGTTCTTTTGCGTGCAAGAAGAGATCGGTCTCTATGGCGCGAGGTATGTCTCAGCAAACAAACTCGGTGCGCCGAAGTTCTGCTTCAACTGGGACGGTGGCGACGCGAGCTATGTCAACATCGGTGCCACCGGTGACTATGCCATCGAGATCGAAATCGAGGGCGTTGCCAGCCACGCGGGCGTTGATCCGGAACGAGGCGTCAACGCGATCACCATTGCGTCGCTGGCCATTGCCGATCTGACCGAGAACGGTTGGCACGGTCTCATTGTGAAGGGCCGCAGTCGTGGCACGAGCAACGTCGGCATCATCCACGCGGGCGAAGCGACCAACGTTGTCACCCCAAGCCTTTCACTTCGTGCAGAAGCTCGCAGTCACGATCCCGTCTTCCGCCAGAAGATCGTCGAAGCCTACCGCAAGGCGTTCGCCAAAGCCGCGAAATCGGTAAAGGCGTCCGGCGGCAGAGCAGGGAAGGTCACCTTCAACGCCGACCTCAAGTACGAATCATTCCGCCTGAACCCGGAAGAACCGGCCGTCTCACTCGCCAAGCAAGCGGTCGAACAGATCGGCCTCACCCCCGAACTCTGCATCGGCAACGGTGGCCTCGACGCCAACTGGATGACCGCCCACGGCTTCCCCACCGTCACCCTCGGCTGCGGCCAACACGACATTCACACCAACCAAGAATGGCTCGATGTCCCCAGCTTCCTGCAAGGCTGCCAGATCGCAGTGCTGCTGGCGAGTGGCGAGTTAGGTTAGCGTTGCGATGTTGAGTTGGAATGGCGAGTCTCACGATGCGTGAACTCTCTTGCCTTGGGTTACCTCGAAGTTTATTGACGATCTCCTTTGCGAAGCGGTGGACTTAGAGGCTGTCCGAAAAGCCAATCGTAGCCAACTTGATGGAGTCAATGAACTTGGGTGCCACGGTCATGGCTTTGCATGGCCGTGTCTTCGCCATGAAAACAGCACTGCCATGCAAAGCCATGACCGTGGCGCCCTAAAAACAAGCTGTTTCTTTTCGGATAGCCTCTTAGTTCGCCAAGCGCGAGATCGCACTCTCGTTCCATTGAGTTCATGAAACATCGGATCGTCGATTTTGGTGGCAAGTGCCCGTAAGTTAGCCGCTAGTCGCGCGCGAATCGCGCGGTTCCGCGCGCGTGAGCTGTTTGAGGTGCGAATTCCGAGTGATTCGGGAGGCTTGGGGATGCGACTGGGGGACGGCGCGGGAGTTGCGATCCGTTCCCGATGATCGCGCTGCGCACTATCGACGGAGCCAAATCACACTTCATTTCAAGATTGAGAGCACTGCACTCCATGACGATTCGCGTTGCGCTCCAGCATGTCACCGAGTACCGTTACGACGGATTGATCAACTTGGGGCCGCAGGAGGTTCGGCTAC
>JAYVOX010000356.1:0-6206 GCA_043757695.1 Schlesneria sp. | reverse complement strand
GCATCCCCGCTGCGTAGAGCAACCGACCGGTCGCGACCACGTCACCCACCTTGGTTGTCTGGCAGTCGAGCGTGGTGGCCAACAGGATGCGTTTGTCTTTGAGTTCGGGCAGGTGTTCGAGCGACTCGTCGATCTTGGGGAACTGCCCATTCAGACTGAGGACTCCGCCGAACCAATCCGGTTGTCGCAGCATCACTTCCACGGCTGCTGTCGCACCTCGACCGAAGCCTGCGAGATAGATGCGTTCGCTGTGAATGTGGTACTCGCGTCTCAACGAGACCGCGACGGCGCGGACATCTTCCACGAGCGACGTGACATTGGCGTCAGCGAGTGTCCAGCCGTGACCGCTTTCTAAAGTGGTGTTGCCGCGTAGCGCGACACCGATGTAGTTCCGGTTGCTGATCTGCGGCATGACACGGCTGAGGTCCGCTTCCGAACCACCGTCATCGTGGAACCACACGACGAGCGGGTACGCGTAAGTAGGCTCGTAGTTTTCGGGAAGATAGACCGCGTGAGGCTGCTCGCAACCCTTGGCCTCTTTCGCCGGAAGCAACTCGGGATTGGTATCGAGTAGCGTTTCGAGCAGCTCCAAAATCTCGGGATGCGACGGCCAGCGTTGCTCGGCCTCGGTGTCGTGATCCTGATGATCCGGTGTTTGAGTCTCTGCCGTATCGCCAGACTCTTCGCTGTCTGTCAGCGCGGCGCGGGTCAGATCGACCATACGTCGGGCACAGGCAAAGTCACTGGCGAAACGCCCCGCTTGTGCGGAGGCGCTGTCGAGTGGTGACTCGAAAGCGTCGTCCGACGGTGAATCGAAATAGGATCGTTCGGTCATTTCCGCGAACCTCCTTCAGTCCGAACGCACGAAGCAATCGGAGTGGGCTTGTTACCCGGTGACGGTCAGGGGCGCTCTCGTGAACGATTGACCGGGTCTTGTGTGTCTGTCACCACCGACCGCTCCGCAGTCGTTAACGCAGATCCTCTTCATTCAACACCGCGACAATGTCGCGGATCTCCGACAGGGGAAAATGAGTTCCGGGACACTCGGTCGGCTTCACATCGCCGTGCCCGACGATTTGTGTCGCACCAATCTCATATTCTTTCGCGAGCACTCGCACCAATCGTTTGACCGACGCCAACTGGGCCTTCGTCGGTGAACTTTCTTCAAAATTGCCGACCAGCACGATGCCAATCCCGTGCTGGTTGTAGTCCGATACTCCCGCGTGCGCTCCCTGCATCTGCTGCTTCCAGCGAAAGGTCGGCTCGATGCTGCCATCGTCCATTCCGTGACCGTTGCCGATCACGAAGTGGTAGCCGATTCCCAACCACGGGTTTCCGCTCTTATCCTTGTTCTTTAAGTGTGACTCATGAATGGATTCGACATCGCCGCTATTCGAAGCCGTGTGATGTAGCACCAAGTATTTCCACTCGCGGAGCGCCGCATCCGGCTTCCAGGGATTGTCTCTCGTGATCGGAGTAACCGTTGGAGTTTCCGGAACCATTGAGGGAGGCAGAGTCGAAGGCGGGCTGATCGGCAACGGAGTGACAGGAGCTGTTCCGACGGGCCATCCGGGCCGACCAATCGAAGTCGAGGGAGGGACCACGGCAGATCGATAGCATCCGAGACATCCCATGCTCCCGATCAAAGAACTCAGCACGAACAGCGACCGCACGGACAGCTCAAAAGAGAACAGTCCGCAGTCACACACTGGCCTGGCCGAATTCATCCTGTTGGCGTTCATCACCCAGTCCATTGGGTTATCCATCCCCATTTGGCTGGGGTTCCATGCGGGCGGGACTTTAGTAGCGGTCCCAAAACGTGTCAACGCGCGGTCGCAGTCCCTTGTTTTGAAAGGCATTTGTGGCACGTCGCTCTGAGTAAAAGGTGGAGGGCTAAGATGACTTTGATGCCAAAAATGGGACTCCGATATTTAACGCAAACCACCAAGAACTCCCACGCGCTGCGATACACGCGATTTCGTTCTCATTTTCGCCGCGATTAGAAACAGGCTCATGGAGGCCCCCGCAGAACTGGAATGGCATGATGGCGAAGCAGGCGAAGGACTGAAGACTTCGGAGGAGGTCCGCTATTGGTCACGCGACTCAATCTATGCCTCACGCAGTCAGATTTGACGGTGGACACACCACGCGACGGCGAGTCAGGGAATGCGCGCGTCCGTAGCTCAGTCAGTCCCTGCCTGAGATTCTCCGTTTAACAATCGCGCCAATTCTCACCGCGCAAGAAACAAGTCGTTTCATCACGCGAGCCACGCGAAGTAAGGACTCGCGCAGGAATAACTGGCGTAGCTGAAGTCGTGAGACTTCAGTCCGAACTCTCACGAGTTCAGGTCTCACAAACCCCAACATTGACGTAGCATTCACTGCGCTGGAAGCCAACGCGACTCGTGTGAATTGAGGTCGTTGGACTTCATCGTGGCCTCGAAGCTCGCCCCGCTTCACCCCGACTTACACGGAAACGAGCGATGGGCTGACTCTTGGATCGCTCGACTTGCAGGCCACCGCAGACGCTCTTTATCATCCGCCCGCCGTTCTGGACCCGTCACGCCTCGTCTCAGGAATCGCGTCGAAATGCCGACCATCACGTTCGTTGCCGAAAAGAAGTCCGTTGAAGTTCCCGCTGGAGCCAACCTCCGCACCGAAGCCATTAAGGCGGGGGTGCAACTCTATCCGTTCCCGCACAATTACATGAACTGCATGGGCTTCGGAGCCTGTACCAGTTGTCGAGTCATCGTCAAAAAGGGTTTGGAGAACTGCACCAATCAGAGCCTGTATGAGAAGGTCTCGATGGTGGCCAATCCGCTGACGTTCTTCGCGCGGTTGGGGAATGAGTCCAACCTGCGGCTCGCGTGTCAGATGCGTGTCAACGGCGACATCGAAGTCCAAACCAAGCCCCCCGTGAACTGGCATGGCGAGAACTTCTGGAGCTGACGCTTCACTGCGAAGCCGTCTTATTCCTTGAACGCGACTTTTGTCATCTCATTTGGACTGCGGCAATTGATCGCCGCTTTCCTTTCTCGAGTTCGTGGTTTGTCACACGGCTGGGCCAGATTCTGAGGCATCAAAAATGACGCCCGAATTCCAGAAAAGAAAGCGGAGTGGAATCTCCGCACTCCAAAGGTTGGCAAAAGTCGAATTGAGATGGCTTTTGAAACTCTACCCCGCCTGACTCCTTCTAAAAATGTCTTCATTAGAAACGCTGCTCATGCTGTCCAAAGAAGGTTGTCTCGCTCGACGCACTCGATTGTGGGACGCAGTACCGGCGGACTGTGAATGGCTGCTCGTCGCCGACCCGCGCCATGTGCTGTATCTCTCCAACTTCATGGTTCACCCGCTGACGTTCTCTGCGGGTGAGCGTTGTTGGTTGTTGCTCGAACGTGAAGGCCAGGCCACGTTGTTGGGTGACAATTTTTCGCTGAGGTCGCGCGCGGCGGAACCGTTCGTCGATGACGAAGTGATGGTGAAGTGGTACGACCACAAGCACTCCGTAATGAACCGCGATCATGCATTGCTCAAAGCGGCCGAACAGGTTGCCGATCGACTCTGCGGTCGTGCGGGAGCGGTCGAAGCGGAGTGGCTGCCAGTCGGAGCCTTCGAGTTGCTGGGACTTGATCACGAGCGGCACTCCGTGCGGCGTGAGTCGAAGGATGTCGATCAGTCCGGTGCGGTCGATCTCGGGACGACGCTGCGATCGCTCCGACGGCAGAAACATCCCGATGAGATCGCGGTTCTCAAAGAGTGCATGAGAGCGGGCGAAGCCGGGATGCTGCGACTCCGTCAGATCATGCGGCCGGGATTGAGCGAGTTTGAAATCTTTCTGGAAGTCCAACAGGCGGCACTCGCAGCGGCACGACGGCCTGGCCTGATCTACGGCGACTTCCGCGCGACGACGGCCACGTCACCCAAGGCGGGCGGGTTGCCCACGGGGTATCGTCTCCAACAGGGTGACATGTTCATCCTCGATTACTCCGTTGTCCTCGAAGGCTATCGGTCAGACTTCACAAACTGCCTGACCGTGGGGGAACCCAACTCGCGACAACAGCACCTCTACAACCTCGTCATGGCAGCGCAGCAAGCGGGTGAAGAGGTCTTGAAAGCAGGGACCAAAGCCTCTGATGTGTTTCATGCGGTCAACAAGCCAATTCTCGACGCGGGTCTCGCCGACAAGTTTGCTCACCATGCTGGCCACGGCATCGGGTTGGCTCACCCCGAACCTCCGATCCTCGTTCCTGAAGGGGACGACGTGTTGCTCGCGGGCGATGTCATCACGCTCGAACCGGGCCTCTACGTCGAAGGAATCGGCGGCATCCGCATCGAACACAACTATCTCATCACGGAAACCGGCAGCGAACGGTTGAGCAATCACGTGATCTCACTGACGTGACTCGACCGACACGCCTCCTCTGCACAATCACGAGTAACGAACATGCCCAAAGTGGATTGGAGCTATCACCGAACCAGTTGCAAAACCTGCGGCAAGACTGCCGCGTTCTTGGCGGAGCATGATGTCTCGATCAAGGAGCAGGTGGATGCACGCAAGACGCCGCTCGTCGATGCGGATGCGTTGGAACTGGTCCGCCAAGTGAGCCAAATCTACGTCACGCGCGGCACGAAGGTGGTGCATCTCGACCTGAAGCGCGACCAACCCGATGACGCCGCGATTCTCGCGTTGCTGATCGGTCCCAGTGGCAAGCTCCGCGCACCGACGCTTAAGCTCGGCAAGACGCTGGTCGTCGGCTTCGATCAGACCACCTACGAACAAGTCGTCGGCTGATCGGCAACCTTGCTATTCCTCATGCGGCTGGATGCGAGCCGTTTCACGGTCAGTTCCGCTCGATGAATTGGCGCGATTTGATGCCGCACAACACGGCGGTCTTGCCCCACATCGATAGTCTTCGTCTTCATCATTTTGCCCTCCATCATTTTGTTGTCGCCCGCTTCCAGCAAAATGATGGAGGGCAAAATGATGGAGACAAATCGAAAACGTCACTCTCGAAGGATGGGATTCGCTGGCCGAGAAGCCCGTCCCGCGAGTCACGGCGACACTCACTTCTTCACGTCCTTCGTTGCGGCAAGCTTCGCTCGCAATAACTCTTCATGCAGCCGTCCGACCTGCCACATGTAGCTCGGTCCATAGCCCGCGCGAGGCCCCCACGTGTTGAGCGTACTCAGTCGCAGATGCCGTTGCGCCGCCGCGTCGTCTCCTTCGACGGCATGGTTCAACCCAATGTAGAGATGCGCATAGAACAGTCGCTTCTCTCGTTCGTCCCTGCCGATCTCGGCCTTGTCGATCGCATCGAGAATCTGCGGCGGGGTCATCGCTCCGGCAAACAGCTTGTAGACCGACGGGAACGGTTCGCGGTCATCCTTCTCGTACTTGAGCAGTCCCTCGCGAGCCTGCTTCTGTCCATACGCCTTGTGCTGAGACAGGTACCGCCAGATGCCGTTCTCACGATCGACCTGATCGAATGAGTGGTAATTCTCGAACTGAGTCGCAGCAGCTTTGAACTGCTCGGCGTAGAACAGCGCAATGCCACGCCGCCAATGCGAGTTCACAAGGCTCTCATCCAGCTTGGTCATCTCGCTGTAGTCGGCCACCGACTTGTCGAACTGACCGAGAAAAAAGTGTGCGTCGCCACGTCGCGAGTAAGCGTCAAGATTCTTGCGATCGGCTTCGATCTTCTTCGTCGCATCGGCCACAGACTTCTCGAAAGCCGTCGTGAGCTTCGCCCGATCTGCCACCGAGAACGGCGGCTCCAGGTCTTTGCTTGACGAAGTTGACTGAGCCACGTCAGCCTCCTGCTGTTCACCCTTTAGGAGCGAGCCAAACAGAGCGATGAACAAACTCAAAACGCCACCAAGCAGAACCTGTATCTTCGTCATGATCGATTCCCTCAGACTTCGTGACACCGACTTACATTCAGATACTGGCCAGACGAGCTTCACTCGACTTCTGCACAAGTCAGACATTTCCGGGAGAAATTCCTGAGCGGGCCGCGTCTGCACCTATACTCGTTTGGTGCTGCTGATGCGATCGTGACTTGCGGGCATGTTTGACCAGTTTTCCGGACCGGCACGCTCGACATCACCTTCCTGTTCTGCTGAACTTACCGAATCGACCGAACGAATCGACTCAAGGACTCCGTTCATGCAAGCGACTCGGCTTTCGAGACTTGTGGCCACCCTCG
>JAYVOX010000355.1:0-6216 GCA_043757695.1 Schlesneria sp. | reverse complement strand
TCCTCCCCCCTCCCCGGCCCTCCCCGCCGAGGGGAGGGAGAAATGATTGCGACCACCAATGAACGACTGCACCCCAACGCGCAGGGCGAGGCTGGAGTGAGGCGACTTGTGGTCGAGAGATCGGTTCGTCGAGTGTGAGCTTGTCGCGTCGCCAAGGAGCGAGCGGGACACGGTATCCACCAAGCGGGTTCCTCTGCACTGTGCGTGCGCTTACAAGTTCGCGGTGACAACAACTCACGCTAAGGCGACCGGCAAGAAGAAATGTCCCTGTTGGATGGGCACTTTTGCCCGTCCCGCCTTGAAGACAGAAATCCGGATGGGCAAGAGTGCCCATCCTACATCGCGGTCTGACAATTTCTGCCGCTTATGCAAGCACACGATCACTCGGTCGCGCTGGCGGGGATTGTCACCGGTGCTGTTCGCGCGTTGGCGTCAATTTGCTTGATCGCACGCCAGGCCGCAGAACGAACCTGCTCATCCTCATCGCCATCCAGGCGACGCAACGACGCGAGGCTCGACGTGGCTTCCGGACCCAATTCACCCAGCGTGACGGCAGCAGCGGCTCTCACTCGGGAATCCCCGTCCGTCAGTGAGTCACTCAGCGCGATCAGGGCTGCGCGACCCGAGGAACTGACGTTTCTCAGTGACGTGGCGGCGGTGATCCGTACATTGACATCGCCGTCCGACAGCAATGCCACGAGAACCGGAGTGACTCGCTCGGCATGTCCTTCAAACGTCGAGAGCGCGGCAGCCGCATTGACCCGCGCAAAAGCCGAATCATCCTCAAGCAACCGCAACAAGCCTGCTGCGGCGGGAGCAGCATCGGGGCCAAGTTGTGCCAGGAACATGGCCGCGAGTTCACGCGCCATCGGGTTCGAGTCATCCAATCGCTCCGTCAATACGGGGACGGCAGCCAGTCCGAAGTTGTGCAGTTGGCCTTCGGCCTTCGTCCAAGCCTCGGCATCACCCGACTCGGCCGCGCGCACGATCGCGGCAAATGCGGTCCGCGCTTTCGTCGCAGTCTCGGAAGGACGGCCCGCTTCAGGAGGAACAGCCTTCAAATCGGGTTGCTCCGCCGCCACGATCGCTGCTGGACCGACGGTTGGTTCGCCAGAAGTGGTTTCGCTCCGACCACTCTGGCCACAGCCGATCATCGTTCCCGAGGTGACGAGCACTCCCGAACAGACCAGCAAATAAAACCGCGAACGACGAATCATGCTGAACTCTCATTTCTGCCAAGGACGACGACAAACCCCATTCACAATGTCTCTTAGGATTGGCGCATCAACAACTGTCGGGGTTTGGTGAGCCGGGTGCCGTGAGGCCCCTGACTCGGAATCTGACTGAGAACCCGGGGCCTTACGGCACCCGGCTCGCTTCGATCATCAGATTGATGAAGCCCGCTATTGATGCGCCGATCATTAACTCTGGTGAAGCAACGCGTCGCAAGAGACACGCCCGATGTGTTGTCGCGACTATTCAGACTGGCATCGGAATCGGACATCCTTGGCTTTGCACGCCGTGGCCAACGAAATGGAATCGAGGTTCGCGTCGGCCAACTCTTGCAGCGAGTGGAGCTGAGTCGCGTAGTAACGTCCCGGTTGAAGGCGAATGGACTTTCCCGTTCGTTGGTAAACGATCCGTTCGATCTCATCGACATCGGGTGCAATCGACGACGTGCGGACAGAGTCCCATCCCAGCGGCGAGGGTTGAGAACTCGCCTGTGATTCTGGCGGGAGATAGATCGAACCATTGTTGAAATCGACCGCGAACGCGATGACGCCGGGTATGAAGAACAGCAGCAAGCCAACGGCATCCAACGCGACCACCTTGGGATCGAGCCGCCCGGGAGGCTGTCCCCTCCGCTCGGGCCAGAAGATCGTTCCGCAGCCGACCAGTTGCATCAGCAAACTGGCCAGAACAATCCCCATCACCCCTCGTCGCAAATTCGGCTTGGTCATCGTCAAGGCCTGCCTTCTTCCAAGATGAGTGCGGTGCTTGTTAGGACTGGCGCATCAAGTCAGTGTCAGAGGTAGCCGAACTCGTGAGAGTTCGGGCTGACGCCTCACGACTTCAGCTACGCCAATTATTGATGCGCCAATCCATAGCGCAGTCGGGCCGGACGTTATTTCAAACTCGCGAATCGCTCAAGACGAGTCCGCCAGCGTCGTGCGACCGCTCGCAGCTCACAGACAGGCCAATGCGTTCGCAGTCCTCGCGAGTCCTCGGCTGTTCGGCTATACCTCGCGCGTCCGGAAAAATGACGTTTGCACGTTTGGCGTCGATGACGTTGTCGCGACAGCCAAGCATCTCACACGACGCCGCGGGGCGCATTCGCTCTCACCATCAGTCACTTACTCACGGCGTGGACGCTTGTCGAAATGAACGACTTCCCATCATGACTGAACTCCACGTCTTGCCAGCCTCTCCCATCGAACCGGCTCCCGTTTTCAAGCCGCGTCTGTACGAGCTCGGTTCGGTCCAGCTCGCCGACTGGTGCGAGGCCCACGGGTTTCCGAAGTACCGCGCCGAGCAGATTCGTCGCTGGATCTTCGGTCGTCGTGCCAATGACTTCGCGGAAATGCACGACATTCCGAACGCGCTGCGACTCGCGCTGGCGGCCGAGTTCTCGCTGCTGCCCGCTCGCGTGGCGAAGCATCAGGTGTCGAGCGACCGCACCGAAAAGATGCTGCTCGAACTGCACGACGGCCAGTTCATCGAATGCGTTTTGATGCGTGAGCAGGTGTCGGCTCGCGACACGGAGAGCGGGCGCGAGGTCTCGCGCCGCACGGTCTGTGTCTCGACGCAAGTCGGCTGCGCGATGGGCTGCGTCTTCTGCGCGAGCGGCCTGCTGGGACTCAAACGCAACCTGACGACCGGCGAGATTCTCGAACAGGTGCTGCGCATGGACCGCCTGCTGCCGAAGGGCGAGCAGATCACGAACGTCGTCGTGATGGGGATCGGCGAACCGCTGGCCAATCTCAAGGCGCTGATCCCCGCGCTCGACAGCCTCAACGAAAAAGGGGGCCTCGGTCTGGGAGCACGTCGCATCACGGTCTCGACCGTCGGACTCCCCGACAAGATTCGCGAACTGGCCAAACTCGGCAAGCAGTACAACCTCGCCGTGTCATTGCACGCGCCGAACGATGCGATCCGCGATCGACTCGTTCCAGTGAACGACAAGATTGGCATGGACGCGATCCTCGAAGCGGCCGACGATTTTTTCGCGATCACGGGCCGACGAGTCACCTACGAGTACGTCCTGCTCTCGGGAGTCAACGACGAACCGCAGCACGCTCGCGAGCTGGCCCACCTGCTCCGGTCACGCGTGGCTCACGTGAACCTGATCCCGATGAACGGCGTCAGCGAACTGGACTTCGTCGAACCGACCGCCCCGCGCACGCAGGAGTTCGTCTCGATCCTCGAATCGTTCGGCATCCCGGCCACGGTGCGAAAGCGCAAGGGTGCCGACATCGACGCGGCGTGTGGGCAACTGCGATTGAACGCGTCGCCTCAAGCCACGTGATTCATCGCGATCAATCTTCGCGGTGTTAGCGTGTGCGATGAATACGCAGGCCGACGCCGGGTATGTAGGCTTGGATGGGTGGGTAAAGGTAGCCGCTGTGATGGTTGTAGACATTTGTCGTGTTGCGGTGGATGACGGTGGGACGCATCTGACCGAAGAGGAACTCCATCGTACTGTCGTGGATGTAGCTGGGGTTCGCATCGTACTCGGCGCGATTGAACGGGATCGACCGGTAGACCTCAGAGTACATCTGCGACAAATAGCGAGGATCAACTCGCCCGGCAGGAGGATCGACGGCCACCGTCGTTTCGCGACCGCAGCATTCCCCTGGGACAATGACCGGCTGATCCTGTTCATTCGCTTCCGGAGTCGGCGCGGGAGCGGGAGCCAGTCGTTCTGCCGCTGCGGGAGCATCGCTCTCTCCCCCGTTTGCGTTCTGGCGGAGCGAGACCAATTTGACTTCGATCAGTTTGGAAGATGTGCTGACCGTCGGTGCCGTTGCTGGCGAAGGAGGAACATGATCCTTGGTCCCGCGCGCGATCGGAAAATCTCCCGGCGCGATCGTGATCTTCCAGCCATCGAAGTTCTGCACCACAGGTTCCGCCGCACAAACCAGAGCGGCACCCAGCAGGGCCATTGCTCCACCCGTTAACCATCGAATTGCTATGTCTCGCATGTTGATCGCCTTCACGTGCTGTTGCGTCCGATGCACCGCTTCCAGTCGCCAGTGCCAACCCCACGCTAGAGTCTGCGGGAGACTGCTGTCAAACGGCGATCCTCGGCTGGCGTGAGATTCCGCAGGTCGGGTTGAGTCGCAACGAATTGGCGGAGACCAACGTCGCGAGGTCGTTTGTCACCGCTCCTCATTGAGGCCGCTTTCGTTCCGACGCTGCGGCAATTCTGTTAGAAGGCTCCGCCGAGTGATGGGTTATTCAGAGGGTTGATGCGGTGACCGAAAGCGAACCCTCGCGTCAGCTGACGTGAGACGTAGCTGCACCTCGCCAGAGTGCGGGAGTGACGCTCAACCAACCCACGTTCTGGCGAAACGTGGCTACTTTCCAATGTCTCACATTGGGCCGCGAAAAGTATCGTCTTGTCTTGGGAGAACTGTGTCGTGTCTGGCAAAGCGTGGGGTGGTGCGTTTGACGAGCGGACGGATGCGCGAGTCGAGAAGTTCACGGAGTCGATCAGCTTCGACAGCCGGCTCGCGGCAGTCGATATTCGAGGGTCGCAGGCGCACGCACGGATGCTGGCTGGCGTCGGGTTGCTCACGGCGGATGAGTGCCGTCAGATTGTCGAGACACTCGATGACATCGGTCAGCAGATCGCGCGCGGCGAGATGCCGTGGCAGACGGAACTCGAAGACATCCACATGCACATCGAGTCGGCTCTGATCGCCCGCATCGGCGATGTCGGCCGCAAACTGCACACGGCGCGCAGTCGGAACGATCAGGTCGCGACAGACCTCAAGCTCTACGTGCGAGACGCGCTGACGATGCTCGACGGACTGCTGGTGGAACTCCAGCGAGCCTTCGTTGATCGGTGTGAAACCGATGCCGATGTCGTACTCCCCGGCTTCACACACTTGCAGCGCGCTCAACCCGTGATGGCCGCGCACTATTGGCTGGCGTATTGCGAAAAGTTCCAACGCGACCGCGAGCGTCTGGCCGACTGTCTCAAGCGTGTCAACGTGCTGCCACTCGGCGCGGCGGCTCTGGCTGGAACGAGCTTGCCGATTGATCGACAAGCCACCGCGCGACTACTCGGGTTCACCGATGTCGCCGCGAATAGCCTTGATGTCTCCAGCGACCGCGATTTTCTGGCCGAAGCGATCTTCGATCTCTCACTCATTGCGGTGCATCTCTCGGGCTGGGCCGAGGAATGGATTCTGTGGTGTACGACCGAGTTCGGTTTTCTCAAGCTGCCCGATGCGTACACGACCGGCTCGTCGATCATGCCTCAGAAGCGGAACCCGGACGTGCTGGAGTTGATTCGAGGCAAGTCGGCCCGCGTGATCGCCGACGTGCAGCAAATCTTGACGCTGCTGAAGGGACTGCCGCTCGCTTACAACCGCGATCTGCAAGAGGACAAGCTCGCGTTCTTCGATGCTCTCGACACCGTGCAAGCGTGCTTGGAACTCGCCCCGAGCATCGCGCGTCATGCGAAGTTGCAGGTCGCGACGATTGAAGCTCGACTGGAAGAAGGCTTCCTCGACGCGACCACGCTGATGGAGTACCTGATCGGCAAGGGTGTTCCCATGCGGACCGGTCACGAGGTCGTCGGCAAGCTCGTCCGACACTGTGAGTCTCAACGCTGCAAACTCGTCGATCTCTCGCTGGAAGACTTGCAACACGCGTGCGACAAGATCGAAGCCGATGTCTCGCAATCACTCGGCGTGAAGAACGTGGTTGCACGACTGAGCAGTTTTGGCAGCGGCGGGAGGACGGCCGTGGCCGAGCGTGTGGCCGTGTGGCGGGAGCGATTCCAAGGATGATGTCCTGCATCAAGAATCACGATGACATTTCCGACCAAAGTCACGTGGGGCAGATTTGTAATCTGCCCGTGTCGCGTGTTTCGCTGGGATTCGGGCAGATTGCAAATCCGTCATCGTCGGTTCGACTCCGACCGGAGCCTTGAGTCTCAAGCCCCTTGTGAACAAGTGTTTGCGAGGGGCTTGGTCGTTCTTTGGT
>JAYVOX010000354.1:0-6228 GCA_043757695.1 Schlesneria sp. | reverse complement strand
CCGGTGACGATCTCCGACGAAGCGATTGTCGTGCGCGAGTTCTCCTCACTCGAAAGCTACGCGGGCCGCAACGTGCGAGTGCCGTTCGCTGGCCGGCTGTCAATACCGCAGGTCCGGATCACTCACGGGTCGCTGTTGGCGGGAAGTCGCGACAACGCCTTGTTGGTCCGCGCCCCGTATGGGCTCGGTTCGGTCACGGTACTGGCCCTCGACCTGACTCAGCCCCCGTTGAACCAGTGGACCGGAGTGACTGCGCTCGCGCGACGATTGCTCGTGGACGTGGTCTCTTCGGAAAATATGGGGGACGCGAAGTCGGCCAAGAACGCGCAGCTCAGTTCGACCGGCGTGACCGATCTGGCGACTCAACTGCATGCGATTCAAGACGACTTTGCCGGCGTGACGCGCGTCTCACCGTGGTTCACGATGGGGTTGTTGGGACTGTTCCTCGTCCTGATCGGGCCGGTGGATTACGTGTTGGTGCATCGCCTGCTGCGTCGGCCACGCGCGACGTGGATCACGTTTCCCATTTGGATCGTCGTCGCGACGATGGGCGCCGCGCAGGGTGCTGCCGCATGGAATGGTGCTTCGCTCCTCGTGAACCAGTTCCACTTCATCAACGTCGATGTCGGGACAGCCACCGTTCGCTCGCGACTGTGGACCAACCTGCGCAGCCCCGTCACAACCACGGTGGCGACTCTGGAAGCGGCGTCCACTTTGCCTGGATCGACCGAAGAAGTCGCTTCGAGACAGAGCCGTTCCTGTTGGACGGGAACCCCGGAAACGGCGTTCGGTGGGATGTATCGACCGGCGGGGATCGACATCGGACGCAGCAGCTACACGCTGGTGAACGATGCTGGGGTGAACGATGCTGGGGTGAGCAAGGCCACTCGGGTTCCTGCCGCAGCAGTGCAATCGTTGCCGCTGGTGCAGTGGACCTCGAAGGAACTGCTCACCGAAGTCACCGGCACCGCGAACCTAGTCGAGAGCGAACTCGTGATTTCCGGCACGGGGCGACTGACCGGAACGGTAACACATCGTCTGCCGGGAGCGATCGAAGATTGGTTGCTCGTGTTCGGCAATCGCGTCTATCGGCAGAGCAAGACGCGCGACGATCCCGTCACCATTCCATTGGCCACTCGGCAACTGTGGCGAGTCGAACAGCCCAGCGTCTTTCAACGCGAACTCCGTTCGTATCTGACCGGCCAGATCACGATCGCCACGCGCGAGGGAGCAGGTCAACATGCCAACATTTCTCACCGACAAACTCAATACGATCCGCTCTCACTCGACGCCGCCAGTTTCGCCCGCGCGTTGACGTTTCATGAGGAAGCGGGAGCCACGAAGTACACCGGACTGACCAACCGTCTGCTGGAGGACGAAGACCTGTCGCATTTGGTCAGGCTGGGTCGAGCGATCCTGTTCGGTCGATTGAATGAAACGGCCAGTTCGCTGACGTTGACCGATCCCGCCGCCACCGCAACTGAGCGAGACGGATCTTCGAGCCATGCCCAAACGTTGAAGCCAGATCGCGAATGGACCTTCGTGCGACTCATCCTGCCCGTGACGAAAATCAGCGAGCCGACTCGAGAATTCGAGAGCTTCGACCCCAACAAACCCAAGCTTTAGCAGCCTGTTGAAAAAGGGAGGGCGAGGCTCCCGCCGAGCCGTTCTTGGTAGGAATATCGCTTGTTTCTCGCTCCCGATCCACCTTTTTCAACGGGCTGCTAACCGAGACGGTGCCCTCACGCGGCACCTTCTGAGAACCCCGAGCGGCACGACTGATTCAGAACAGTTTTGACGCTGGGCGAGAGATCGCCCAGACCCACAGCAAAGGCTTTCGACTTCCCCCATGATCGAAACTCGCCAACTGACGAAACGTTACGGGCACTTGATCGCCGCCAACGAGATCAACCTTTCTCTCAAGGAAGGGGACGTGTTCGGCTTCATCGGCCCCAACGGTTCCGGCAAGACGACCACGATGCGCATGATCGCCACGTTGCTCAGCCCGGACTACGGCGAAGCCTACGTCTGCGGTCAGTCGATCTACACCAACCCGCGCGACATCCGGCGTCTCGTCGGTTACATGCCCGACTTCTTCGGCGTCTACGACGACATGACGGTGATCGAGTACCTCGAATTCTTCGCGGCGGCTTACCGCATCAATGGTCCCGGCCGACGCAAAGTCTGCGAAGACAAGCTCGAACTTGTGGACATGGCCTTCAAACGGGACGCGATGGTCAACCAGTTGTCGCGCGGCCAGACGCAGCGCATCGGTCTCGCTCGAACACTACTGCACGAACCGCAAGTGTTGCTGTTGGACGAGCCAGCCAGCGGACTCGACCCGCGCGCCCGGATCGAGATTCGCAACTTGTTAAAAAAGCTGGGCGAACTCAAGAAGACCGTCATCGTCTCCAGTCACATCCTCCCCGAACTCGCTGATGTCTGTACCCGCGTCGGCATGATTGAGAAGGGCAATCTGATCATCGACGGCGATGTCGATGAAGTCATGCGCCAGGCGCGTCAACAACTCATGCTGCAAATCCGCGTGAAGACCAACCAAGACCGAGCCGCCGCACTGCTGGCCCAGCACCCGTCGATCGACAAAATCGACATCGTGAAGGGGACCATCGAAGCGACGCTTAAGAAAGAGGCGCTGGACTACAGCGACCTGACCACCGTGCTGGTTCAAGCGGGCTTCCAAGTGACGCTGTTTCGCGAAGAAGAAGTCAACTTGGAAACGGCGTTCATGGCGCTCACCAAGGGATTGGTGCAGTAGGCTTGAGAACCAGACTCGGCCCCCGCGACAACACGCAAGTCCAAGGCTCAGGGTCGCGCATGGCTGCGCCAAATTGGGGTTCACAAGACAGAGGCCGCCTCCTATAAGCCGCCGCGAACACGATCAACGATTTTCGGAGGATCGTGATTTCGATTGATCTGCGTGTCATGAGGGGAGAGCACAATCATGAAATGCCCGCGTTGTAAGTGTGAAGATGTTTACTCCAGTCGCAGCGGCAATGTGGGAGTCATCTCGATCCTGATGACCGCCGTACGCTGTCATCGCTGCTGCTACCAGTTCACCGTACCGCGTTGGACTTCCGTACCGAAGAAGCCCGTGGAAAACATCGGTCAGCACGAGAGTTCACGCCGCGCCGCTTGAAGTGTTCGGCGCGAGTCTCGCGACCCCACCGAAACAGCCGACCGTAGGTTTCCTCTTCCATTTCAGGCACGGTGGACTCTTCACGTGGGGGAGAATGAGACTCATTCAATCAGCCGGAACGCGCTAGCGTCCGGTTCGAGAGTGACGATTGACTTCCTTCCGAACCGGACGCTAGCGCGTTCCGGCTGATCTCTCGCCACCTGATTTTCCACCGAGTGAAGAAGAAATTCACACACGCGGCTTCAACCCTCCAGTGAATCCGAGTCATCGAATCCGGGGCCACTCGCATCGAGGAAGATCGCATGACCGCCGCGCGGATCCTCCGCCTGACTCTGGCCTACGACGGAACGAATTACTGCGGCTGGCAGGTGCAGCCCAACGGGATCTCGTTGCAAGAGGTCGTCGAGCGGGCGTTGTCTCAGTTCACGCATGAACCCATTCGCGCGGTGGCCTCGGGACGTACGGATGCGGGAGTTCACGCGGTCGGACAGGTCATCAGTTTTGAAACGACCTCAACCGCGCCGTGTCGTGCCTTCGTGCAGGGGCTGCCCATTCATCTCCCCGATGATGTCGTGGTGCGCGATGCCATCGAAGTGCCGACAGGCTTCAACGCTCGGTTCGACGCCAAGAGCAAGTGGTATCGCTACGTCATCCACAACAGCGCCATTCGTTCACCGTTCCTGCGGAACAACGCCCTCTGGCAACGCAGCCATTTGAGCGATGTGGCGATGAACGCAGCGGCGAATGTCCTCGTGGGGACACACGACTTTCGCTGCTTTGAAACGAACTGGCCGAACCGTTCGTCGAGTGTCCGCACGATCTTTCGTTCGCAAGTGACACGCGCGGCGAGTTGGCCGGTGTGGAACGACGATCGCGCGGTGAGCATCACGGACAACGCGGCAACGCTCGGTGAAACGCCCGCTCCGTTTCTCTGTTTCGACGTGGAGGCCGATGGGTTTCTCTACAACATGGTGCGGGCCATTGTCGGCACGCTGATCCATGTCGGGCGAGGCCGTTGGACGGCGGATGACATGCGGCGCATCGTCGAAAACGGAGACCGATCACTCGCGGGTGAGACCGCTCCCGCACACGGCCTGTACCTGATGCACGTCGATTACGGAGCATCTGACGGAGGATAGATCGGCTGATGGCGGTACGGCGTTTCGAGAGTCAGGATACAAAGGGCCGTCAGATAGAGTCGGCCTGCTTTGTCCGCGTACTCCTCACCTGCACCGCGTGGAGAGCTGGGGTTCCAACTGCCGCGTGTGTCCATGCCGGGCTTGGTGCTGCCGCTGGTGGCTTGGTTCTTCACGATGGCCGCACGCACAGCCAAGTTCCAGCGTTTCCACTCTTCACCCCCGAGGTTGTGCAACATCTGCGAGGTGTAGTACCAGCCGTAAACATTGCGGCGACCGTCCGACCATGACGGCAAATTTTCATCCGCCGAAACGTACTTCACACCCGCCGTCATCTGCTGGAAAGTCCTCGGCCAACCGAGCCATTGCCGACAAAGAAGCGCTTCGGCAGTCAGCGCCGCAGTCGCCTTGTTGTCGGGCGACGACGGTTCATATTTGTAGCGCGCAGAGCCGGCGGCTTGGACCGAATCCAAGAACAGGGAAGCGCGTTCAAAGTCTCCCGGCGGAACTTCGATCCCCGCCATGCGTGCCGTATGCAAGGCCATCAAGGCCCAACCGGTGACGGACAGATCGCCACGACTTTCGCGCAGTAACACGCGGTACTTCCACCCTCCGACGATCGGGTGTTGAGCCGTCAAGAGATAGCGAACGGCCTGTTCTGCAGCGGGCTTCAATTCGTTGTCACTCGTGAGCGCGAGGGCTTCGCACACCGCGATGGTCGCCATCGCGTGAGCATAGAGTGACGGTTGTCGTCCCTCTTCCTGCCGTTGGTCGTGAAGGTCGCCCGTCGCGGGGTCTTGTGTGGCCAGCAGCCACTTCAAACCCTTGGCGACGACTTTGGCGTGATCGCCGGTCTGATGAGTATTGCCGTGTCCGAGCAGCGCCATGAGCGAGAGGGCCGTCGCTCCCGTGTCAGTCTTAATCGTGGACAGCCCCGCATCGGGATAGCCCTGATGCAACTCCCAACGACCATCGCTTTGTTGTTGTCGCGTCAGCCAGAGCAGTCCCTGCTTGATGGCTCGCTCGGCATCGGGACTGCCGCCGATGCGTTCGAGGTTCCCTTCACGCATCCCCGCACCGCGACCTCCCAGCGCGCCGCCCACGCCGACCGGACTGACTCCCGGCGCGGCGGTGCCACCTGATTCACCCGCCTTCGCCTGCGCGGGTGTTGTTGGCTCAGTTCGTTTGGCGGGTGGCGCTGATTCGATCTCGAACGGCTGCTCGATTTCAAATTTTCTGCGCGGTGCCGCAGCGGGCCGGATGCTCGGCGGGAGCCACGTGGCGTTGATCGCCTCGCCGTCTCCCGAGGTGCGCGGCTGAAAAACGATGAACGTCAACGAGGCGAGCAGCAGGCTGTGCATCGTGAGACTGATGAGCAACCCGCGTCCCCCCTGTTTGAATTCACGCTTGAGCCAAGTCAGCCACGACTCCTCTTGCAACCGCACGGCCAACGGTTCCCACTCCGCTCCAAAGAGATTTCTCGCTGGTTTGCGTTTGCGATTCGCGGGAGGTTCAGGAGACGACATACCACGTGTTCTCGGAATTGGTGATCGACCAATTGGAGAATGCTCCATTCGGTCGTTTAACCGCGTGGGCAACGCCCCGCGATTCGAGTGACGCCGGAGTTTAGTTTGTGTGCGACGCGTGAGACGCTGCCGTAGCCGTCAAACAAAGGCTACCCCGTATCTCACGTGGGCCGATCGCGGAGGTGAATGCGATCTGCTATTCGGCGTCCTTTTTCACAGACTTCTTCGTCACCTTCTTGCCGGCGGCCTTCTTCTTAACGACCTTCTTTGCGGCGGCTGGCGCGGCCTTCTTGGCGAAGCGACCTCGCCCCCCTTTTTTGGCCGGACCTTTCGCGGCGCGATCTGCCAGCAACGGGATGGCTTCTTCCATAGTGAACTGCAGCGGATCGCGATCCTTGGGGATCGTGGC
>JAYVOX010000353.1:0-6238 GCA_043757695.1 Schlesneria sp. | reverse complement strand
CGAAGGCCATACCTTCCGTAGGGTGGGCACTGCCCACCATCAACGACCGATTGTGGTGGGCAGTGCCCACCCTACGGGTATCCGGACAGACACCTAGTCACGAAGCGACGGCAGGGACGATTTGATCCACATCACCGCTGTCGCCGCTTCGCGGCCGCAGCTATTCGCTGACATCGCTTCGCGATTGAAAACCGTGGGAATCGGACCACCCATTGACGACTACACCCCGCACCAGATCGACAGATGTCATTCGAGCCACCATGATCCAGCTCACGGCTGCTGTCCGTGTTTCATTGATCGTTCGGCCGGAGATCGTGCTGCCATGAAACCACTTCCACGTGAAGCCTCGCCCGCTGCGGATCGCGGTTCCGCGCGAGCCACTTCCGCGAACGAGTTCTCTTCCCGCGAACGTTGGTTCGTGCGCGGGCTGGTTGCGCTGGCGCTGGCGATTCTCGCCGTCGGCCTGTGGCAGACGTTCGGCCGCAATGCCGTGTTGGCCGCACGGCGGTGGCCGGTGTTTCGTCGAATCGCCTCGTTGCCCAACACCGCAGGGACGGTAAGCAGTCTTGAGAGTGACGCGACGACATCGCACGCGGATTCCTCGCGCACGAGTTTGTCGCAGTCCGCATCGTCCAGTCTGACCGGGTTGCCTGCGACATCGCGTTCCTTCAGTGAAAGAGCTTCGTTGAATCACGGTGCGGCGCAAGCGGCTCTGGAAACGGATCGACTCAACCGACCAGCCGCGTTGGAAATGGCGAGCGAGGTCGATCCAAAGCAATTTCTCGACAAGCCGCTCGTCGCGAAAGACGCCTCTCCGCTCGATCAGTCCGCGCTGCCTCACACACCCGCAACTTCCAGCAAGCCACGCGAAGTCGAAGCCGCCGCCGTCGATCTCCTGCAAGCGGCGGCGCAATTGGTCAGCTTGGGCTGGCAAGACTTTGCCTACCCAACGACATGGCTCGCATCGGAAACGTCGAAGCCGCGCATGCTCTACAACAGTCACCGCAACGGCCTGCTGAACGCGATCGCGCATCCCAAGCCTTCCGCGCTGTCACTGACTCAACTGAGAAAGGACTACGCGACGGCGCGGGATCAGTTCCCAGACGATCCGCGTTTGGACTACGCCTTCGGTCTGGCTCTCTGGCATCACGGCGAACGTTCCGAAGCCCTCGAAGTCTTCCAAACGGCGGCGCGATTGGAGGGGACGCCGTTCCTCCCCGCCGCACTCGCCGTCGGTTGGGGACGCCTGCTCAATGGCGACGAGCGACGGGGACTCGATCAGTTGTCGCACGTCGCCAAACGACTTGGTACGTCTCGGGACGAAGCCTCGGCCAACACCGCCTATCCGACCGATCCGCAGCGCGAGTACGCGGCACTCTGTCTCGGTCGAGCCTTTGGCTTTCTGACCGGTCCCGGCCGAACTTCGGAACTGGGTGAGGCGGCGGATCTGACGGCCCGCAACGTGCGAGACCGACTTCCTCCGGACTTGCTTCGCGAATTTGAAGCGGGCTTCGACCAAGTGGGACAACGCCAATCGGACCTCTTGCAGTTCGCTTCACTCCCCGAGAATGCACTCGCCACCGAACACCGCCAAGAAACGGAAGAGATCAAGACGCGCATCGACTCGTTGCGCGAGGAGATGAAACAAACGAGCCAGGAACTGGCCCGGGACCATCTCTCCTATCTGACCACTGTCACCACGTTCGTGACCGACATCATGAAGGCTCAGGCCGAGTCCTCAAAGTTGCAGCCGTGGGCCCAAAAACTAAAGGCCTCGATCATGCAACTCGCTCAGCCTCAACCGCACGTGGCGATGCGATCACCAACGGGTGAACTGGTCCCGGTCAATTCGAACACGGCGACGACCGGATCGAGAACGGGTCGAACATCGTCGCTCGGATCGCGATCATCGTCGTCATCGCGATCGACTTCTCAATCGGGCCAGTCTTCGCGCACCAACTCGCGCTTTCGACCGCAGATGTTCCTGATGCCCGAAACGCCGGTTGAACGCGCCGCGCGCGTTGCCAAGCTGCAACAGGCCCAACGCGAACTGAAGCGGATCCAAACTGAACTGGCCACCCTGCGCGAACGACATCGAGCGTTGCTCGACCAACGTCACCAAGCCGAAGCCGAACAACTCGCCGAGACCAAGGAGCTGCGACAGGCTCAGGCAGATCGCCGTCGAGAACAACGCGCGCTCGATGGAAAACTGCGAGAACTCAACACGGCCCTCCGTCAAATGCAGAGCCTGTACAACTCACTCGACACCGTCGCCGCCTACGTCCCCTGGACCGTCTCGGTGGAAGGCGAAGCCCTGCGCCAAGCCCTCACCAAACGCTCCGCCTCCACGGCGAAGTAGCGATACCTCACGCGGCCGAAATGGACGCAGGCGTCTACCGTAGTCTTGTCGCTCCGCCGACAAGACATCATGCCGGCGGAGCGACAAGACTCCAGTCGGCGATGTGGCAACCGGTGTGACCCGCAACGGCAATTCCCACCGCGTGAGGTCTCTGAAACGCGTGGCCGTCCTTCAGTTCAGTTCGATCACGCGGATGCGGCGGTACTCCATCTGCCCGCAGTCTCCTTCGAGGCCGATCGGGCCGGACTCGGGGAGCTTGAGCATTTCTTCGAGGACTTCGCCGTTGCAGAGGCACCGCGCGACGCTGTCCTTCACCGTCACTTCCATCTCGTTCCAGTCCTGTGCCCGGTACTGCTTGAGGTTCTTGTACGGCCCGGCAATCGGGTAATCGCGACATTGAAGCTGTGGTCGGCGGATGAAGACGCCGCTGTCGGCGTTCGGCGTCGCGCGGAACTCCAGCTTCAGCGTAAAGTTCTTCGGGAACTCGCGCGTCGTCCAGATCTGTTGGACTCGGCGACCTTCGGGCGGAGTCATGACGATGATGCGGCCATGTTTGGCGACATAACGACCGTCGTTGCTGCTGGCCTGACCGTCAAACGTGGCCTGCTTTTCCTGCGTCTTCTGATCGCGAAAGCCCCAGCCAGTGAGATCGCGTCCGTTGAAGAGGCTGATCGCGCCGGGTTCGAGTTTGAAATCGTCATCGGTCGTTTCGAGGTAGCCGAGCGTCGCGAGTATCGGTCGCAACGCGGCGGCCCATTTCAAATAGCCGGCCTGGTTCGGATGGAGCAGATCGGGGAACTCGGCCACCTTCGCGTCACCCTGCTCGTCGGCGAACAGCTTCCACGTTTCGATCAGCGTCACCTGCGCATCGCCCTTCACGGCGGCGGCGTACAGGTCGTTGACTTGCTTGATTTTGTCGGCCGGTCGCGACTTCGTGGCGGAACTCGGAAAGACCAGACTCACGATCACCGGCAGCTTTGGATCATGTTTCTTCAACTCCGCGAGAATCAGCTTGAAGTTGCCAGCGATCGTTTCCGGTTCGGCCTTCTCTTCCAGATCGTTTGTTCCCATCAGCAGCACAACGCCGGTCGGATTGAGTGCCAGCACGTCATGCTTCAAGCGAATCAGCATCCCGCGCGTCGTGTCTCCACTGATGCCGCGATTAGCGACCTTCACGCCGGGAAAGCTCCCGCCCATGTCGTCGCCCCAACCTTGCGTGATCGAGTCCCCTAGAAACACGAGCGACTTCTGATCCTGCTCGACCCGCTTGGCCCAGCCGCTGCGCTTCTCTGTCCACAGATTCTTGAACCAGTCATACCGCCGGATCGGTCCCGCGCCGGGGAGGCCATCGTCCGTGGCAGGAAGCTCGATCGACGGCTTTGCCGCCTGCTCGTCCGCACGCAGGGAACTCGACCTCGAGCCGAGTATCGTCGTGGCCAACACCAACATCAGTGACAGGGAACTGAGTTTCATGGGAGTACCGGGCCAATCATTTTGAAGGGTTGTGTTGGGAGCGAGTGTCAATTTGTAGGATGGGCACTCTTGCCCGTCTTGTCTTCCGCCTTCGGTGATGCAATCTGAAGTCCGGACGGGCAGGAGTGCCCATCCTCCAAGCCTAGGTGTCTGTCCGGATACCCGTAGGGTGGGCACTGCCCACCACAATCGGTCGTGGATGGTGGGCAGTGCCCACCCTACGGAAGGTATGGCCTTCGACTTTCCGGACAGACACCTAGTCACTCATCCGACTCGCGCAGCTTGGCGAGGACGGTCAGGTCATCGAGGGTCGAGGTATCGCCGACTGACTCGCGACCGGCGGCGATGTCGCGCAGCAGGCGTCTCATGATCTTGCCGCTGCGAGTCTTGGGCAGTGCCGCACTGAAGCGAATCTTGTCGGGAGTCGCCAGCGCCCCGATGTGCTTGCGGACGTGAGCGATCATCTCCTTCTCAAGCTGCTCGTTTCCTTCGCCGGTCTTGAGGATCACGAAGCAACAAATTCCTTCTCCCTTGATCTCGTGCGGGAACCCGACAACGGCCGCTTCGGCGACACGCTCGTGCGCGACGAGTGCCGATTCGACCTCCATCGTCGAGAGGCGATGTCCCGCCACGTTGAGTACATCGTCCACGCGACCCATCACCCAGATGTAGCCGTCTTCGTCTTTCCTCGCCCCATCTCCGGCGAAGTAGCAGCCGGGGATCGACGAGAAGTACGTCTCCTTGAAGCGTTGATGATCGCCATAGAGCGTGCGGAGCATCGACGGCCAAGGCTGCTTCATCACGAGCAGACCGCCTTGATTCACACCAAGGCTCTCTCCCTCTTTGTTGACGATGTCGGGGACGACGCCGGGGAGCGGTCTCGTGCAGCTTCCCGGTTTGGTCGCGGTGATGCCGGGGAGGGGTGAGATCATGATGCAACCGGTCTCGGTCTGCCACCACGTATCGACGATCGGACAACGCTCCTGACCGATCATGCGGTGATACCACATCCACGCTTCGGGGTTGATCGGCTCACCCACCGACCCGAGCAGTCGCAAGCTGGAGAGATCGTACTTCGCGGGCCATTGGTCGCCCCACTTGATGAACGCGCGGATCGCGGTCGGTGCCGTGTAGAAGATGTTGACCTTGTACTTCTCGATGATTTCCCAGAAGCGTCCGTCGTGAGGCCAGTTCGGTGCCCCTTCGTACATCACGGTGGTCGCTCCATTGGCGAGCGGTCCGTACACGATGTAACTGTGCCCCGTGACCCAGCCGATGTCGGCGGTACACCAGTACGTGTCCTCGTCCTTCAGATCGAAGACCCACTTCGAGGTCAGCATCGTGCCGAGCGTGTAGCCCCCGGTCGTGTGCAAGACCCCTTTCGGTTTGCCCGTGCTGCCCGACGTGTAGAGGATGAACAGCGGATGCTCGGCGTCGAGTTCCACGGCGTCGCAATCGCTCGATGAGTCGGCCATCAACTCGTGCCACCAGTAGTCGCGGTCGGGGATCATCTCGACGGGACTGCCTGTCCGGCGCACACAGACCACTTTCTGAACGGACGGCGATTTCGTGAGCGATTCATCGACGGCCTGCTTGAGCAGAATCTCTTTCCCGCGCCGCCAACTTCCGTCGGCGGTGACGATCAACCTGGCTTGAGCATCGTTGTTGCGGTCGGCCACGGCGTCGGCACTGAAGCCGCCGAAGATGATCGAGTGCGTGGCCCCGAGGCGCGCACAGGCCAGCATCGCGATCGCCAACTCGGGAATCATGGGCATGTAGAGCGTCACTCGATCGCCGGTCGTGACGCCCAGCTTTTTGAGGACGTTCGCAAACTTGCAGACCTCGCGATGCAAGTCTTGATAGGTCAGGACGCGGCTGTCGCCCGGCTCGCCCTCCCAAATGATGGCGGCTTTGTTTTTCCGCCACGTCGTCAGGTGCCGGTCGAGGCAGTTGTACGACGCGTTGATCTTTCCGCCGACGAACCACTTGGTCTCGGGCATCTCCCCCTGAATGACGTGATCCCATTTCTTGAACCAGTGCAGGTTTGAAGCCAACTCGCCCCAGAAGCCGGCCGGGTCGTCCTTGGCCTTGTTCCACATCTGCTGGTACTGCGCTTCACTGCTGATATGAGCCTGCCGGGTGAAGTCGGCCGGAGGCGGAAAGCTGCGCGTTTCCTGGAGGACACTGTGAATGTTGTTGCCAGTCATGGGGAAGGTTCTCCTGAAGCAAATCGCGAAGCGGTCGGAACGGCAGGACCAGTTGAACGGGCGAGGATTAGACTCAGATTCGCGAACGAATGCCACGGAGCGACATGGCCTGAACTGTGATGCCAAACCCGGCGTCAGGCAGAGGTTCTCAAGGCGGGGTTCGCGTCGAGTGGGCAGGGCGGGAGAAGCGGCGTTCTCG
>JAYVOX010000352.1:0-6243 GCA_043757695.1 Schlesneria sp. | reverse complement strand
GCGCGGTCCATCTTGTTGATGAAGGCGATGCGAGGCACCTTGTATCGCTTCATCTGGCGATCGACCGTCAGCGATTGGCTCTGCACGCCACCGACCGAGCAGAGCACGAGGATCGCGCCGTCGAGTACGCGCAGCGAACGTTCCACCTCCACGGTGAAGTCCACGTGCCCAGGGGTATCGATCACATTGATCGTGTTGTCGTTCCACTTCACCTGCGTCGCTGCTGCGGTGATCGTGATCCCTTTCTCCCGTTCGAGTTCCATGAAGTCCATGGTCGCACCGACCTGGTCCTTCCCCTTCACTTCGTGGATCTCGTGAATGCGGCCCGAGTAGAACAGGATTCGCTCCGTGAGCGTGGTCTTGCCCGAGTCGATGTGGGCCGAGATACCGATGTTGCGGACGAGGTTGAGATTCATTGCCATGGACTTGATTCACATTCGGTGGAAAGAAATTGAGGTCGCGGCATACGAACCGAGACCATTCGGACGGGCGAGAGTCGCGTGCAACACCACGGAAGCTCGTGACTGGAAATCGCTCTGGGAAAGAAACACGGCGACCACCGAGAGACTCGTCGAAACGAGGCACTCTCCGCGATCACACGGCAGAGTTCACAGGGGGGCAGAAGTTAGGGGGAGTTGCCTCGAAGGACGTGCGGCAGGAACGATCCGACGGCCAGGTTCATCACAGAGAGGCGCTGCGATGAACCCTACCGAACTGAACGAATCGAACACTTTCGCGGCATGACATTACCCACTGAACTTCGCCACGCCGAGATTTGGCAGAGCGGGGAGCAAAAACTCATCAAGCAGACTCGACCGGATAGACCTTCCACCGGCCCGTTGCAAGGGCGGGGATCGTATCGGCCGTCGATCGCAACGGGAAGAGCGGATTGCTTTCTAAACAGGAATTTCTCACACGCGAGAGGCCCCGCAACCGCCAATCTGCCGCTGTTGACGGGGTTCAATCTCGCGCGTATCTCGGGCACGATGTGGCCGTCCCCCCCTCAGCCGACTCGGTGGCCGCCAAGACGGCTGGATGGCGGGGCCGCTCCGGATTTGCGGAAGCCCCCGGATGTTGGCGTCACTCTTCAGCGGCTCGTTGTGCGCGGGTCTCCTGACTCCGCACAGGTCGCGACCGCAGGTCTCCGTTTAGATCCCCGATCTCCAAGATCATGAAGCCTTCGATTGCGAAGTATTCCAGCGGAAGAAATGTTCCAACGGAAGAAGACACCTGCGGTCTCGCGTTTGGTCCGGAGAGTCGCGCCGAACGAGGTGGTCAAAAACGGTGCCAAGAACCAAATACACATCTCGTTTTCCGCGTCGAGTAATGGAAACGGTTTCTGACACTTTTGCTTCCCCCCGAAAGCTGTCTCTCGTCTCGGCTGGTGTTTCATCCTCAAGGCCGGAGCCGTTGTTCACACGGTGCGGCTGGCGAGCGTTGGGCATCTCGTCGCGCGTTGAAAGTGCTGTCGAAATGCCTGTGGAAGCGAAGCCGCTGTTTCGTCCCGACGTACTGCGGCCGTACATGCAGTCGTTCGCGTGGCCCGCGAATCTGGCGGAGTCCAAGGCGGCGCTGGCCAAGTGGGCGGAGATGCTTTCGACCGGGCGGGCCGACAAATTCAAAGAACAGGAGCTGCTGCCCGACTTTCTGACGGATGTCTTTTGCAACGTGCCCGGCGACACGCGACTTGCAGCCGACTGTTTCCCGCGATGTCGCGGAAGAATCGACGCGAACCGAAGAATCGTTTTCTCAGGACGCACACCGTTCACAGAATCGACAGAACGGAATTATCGACTATCAAGGTCTCTCGGACCTGCTTCTACTTCTCCGCTGCGCTTTTACAATGAGAATCAATGGTCAACGATGAGGAGAGTCACCGTGAAACTGCGAATTGCTGGTCTGTTTTCCCTTGCCCTGATGTTCGTCTGTGCCTGTCAAACAGGTGCGTCTGCTGCTGATCAGCTTCAAACGCCCAGCCAGCCGACCAATCCTCCCGCGAGTCCAACCACGATCCTGCCGTCACCTGCCGAAGTCATGGCAATTCCTGCCCCAGGACAGGGAAGGCTTGTGCGTTATGTGTTGAACGTCCATCCAGGTGCGAGAGTTGGCCGCATGTTGCTTGGTCGTTGATTCACAAGGTTTTGAACGACAAACCACATTGACCGAATGGCCCGCTCAACCGAGCGGGTCATTTCGTTTCGTCGTCATTTGAGAAGCGCAGTGACACCGCTTGATTGGGTCTGCCGATTTACGGCCGCACCCCACCGTCAATAGTCCGTCCCACGAAGCGACACCGCAAACGCGATGCATGTGAACGCATGGTGTGGGTTCTTCTTTCCGGCGATTCGTGGCATCGACTGCGCTCTGGACCTGCGAACGATTTGACGCGCGGCCGGCTGCTACTCGACGTTGGCCGATACTTCGGCCCGCCGATACACTCGGCGGCTTCTGTCGATCCGTTCTCAAGCTGTCTCCCGTCTCGGCTGGTGTTTCATCCTCTCAAGCCGGAACCGTTGTTCGCACGGTTGCGACTGGCGAGCGTGGGGCATCTCGTCGCGCGTTGAAAGTGCTGTCGAAATGCCTGTGGAAGCGAAGCCCCTGTTTCGTCCCGACGTACTGCGGCCGTACATGCAGTCGTTCGCGTGGCCCGCGAATCTGGCGAAGTCCAAAGCGGCGCTGGCCAAGTGGGCGGAGATGCTTTCGACCGGGCGGGCCGACAAGTTCAAAGAGCAGGAACTGCTGCCCGACTTTCTGACGGATGTTTTTTGTAACGCACTCGGCTACTCGCGCCCGGCCGACAGCGCGGCGCGGTTCACCATCTCGCGCGAGAAACACGTTCAGGTCGACGGCAAGTTCGCCGATGCGGTACTCGGCAACTTCCGACCGGGGATGGAAGAGTTCATCGTCGCGTTGGAGGGGAAGGGACCGCTCGACCCGCTCGACCGGCCGTTCGCCGGGCGGAAGATGTCGGCGGTCGATCAGGGTTATCGGTACGCCATCAATCTGCCGAGCGATTGGATCATCGTCACGTCGATGAGGCAGACGCGGCTCTACTTCAAGGGGGCGGACCAGTACACCTACGAACGGTTCGACACCGAACGGCTGGCCGACGACGAAGCCTTACTGAAACGGTTCCTGTTCCTGTTGGGAGCCGAACGAGTCGTGCCCGAGACCGGCCGCTGTCACCTGTACGGGCTGCTCACGACATCGGAGAAAGTCGGCAAGGAACTGACGAAAGAGTTCTACTTCCGCTATGCCGAGATGCGGCAGAACGCCTTTGAGCATCTCTGTCGTGAGAACCCGAGCCTGTCGCGGAACATGAGGCACGGCACGACGCATGAGCCGCTGCTTAGGGTGAGTTGAACTGGCTGCAAAAGCGAGGGAAAAGATTCGGCAACCGAGGACCATCTGATGACAACACCGCTGCACACGAAAGCTGTCGAGTACCAGAAGCTGGGCATATTCGCGGGCATTCGTCATTTCTCGGAACTGGAACGACGAATCGAGGCACTGAACGACGAGCAACAGCGGGGAGACGCCTTTGAAGTTTTTGCCGAAGCGTATCTCGCAACACAGCGTCCGTATGACGCGCACGCAATTTGGCCGCAGTCTGCCGCGCCTGTTTCTATGCTGCAAAGCCTTGGATTGACGGTTCGAGACAACGGCGTCGATGGAGTCGTTCAGTCGCCGGTCGGCTTGCTCAGCGTCTATCAGGTCAAGTTTCGGAGTGGCCGTGCGGCGCTGACCTGGCGTGAACTTTCGACGTTCATCGGGCTGGCGGATAGTTCGCAGATTCACTCTCGGATTCTGTTCGCGAACTCCGACGACATTCCGTCGTTGATGAACGAGCGGCGCGGATTCTTCTGTATCCGTGGTGCCGACCTCGAACGGCTGGAAGAATCTGACTTCATCGCCATCGAGCGTTGGCTGATTGGCGCTCCCATCGACATCCCCAAGAAAGAGCCGTTGCCGCATCAGCAAGAAGCGATTGCGGCAATTCTTCCCGCATTGAAGCAGCATGGCCGTGCTACTGCCGTCATGGCCTGCGGCACTGGCAAGACGCTGGTGGCGCTTTGGGTGGCCGAGCAGTCCCGAGCAACAACGATTCTCGTACTCCTTCCGTCCCTCGCGCTTGTTCGACAGACGTTGCACGAATGGCTGCATGAAACTCGTTGGCCGTGTCTCGCTTATCTATGCGTCTGCTCCGATCCCACGGTGACTTCTGAAGTCGATGCGCTGGCCGTACAGCAGACCGACTTGGACTTCGCGGTCAACACCAACAGCCAGACCGTGCGAGCGTTTCTCGATGCGGACTTCCAAGGAACGCGGCTCGTCTTCTGCACTTACCAGTCTGCCCACATCGTTGCGGCGGCGATGGGCAAGGACGAATCGTTCGACTTGGGCATCTTCGATGAAGCGCACAAGACCGCCGGTCGAGTCGGTGTGCGGTTCGCGTTTGCCGTAATCGACCAGAATCTTCCCATCCGCAAGAGACTGTTCCTGACGGCTACGCCTCGCCATTACGACTATCGCAGGAAGGACAAGGAAGGCGACGCCAAGCTTGTCTATTCGATGGACGTGCCGGAAGTTTATGGGCCGACGGTGGTGAAGCTGACGTTTGCCGAAGCCGCGCACAGACAGATCATCTGCCCCTACAAGGTCGTGATCTCCATCGTGACTTCCGCCACGGTCAACAACGAACGCCTGCGACGCGGCGAAGTCCTCATCGACGGAGATCGTGTGCGAGCGATTCAGGTCGCAAACCAGATCGCCCTTCAGAAAGCGGTAGCCGAATTCGGCGTGTCGAAGATTTTCACGTTCCATCGCTCCATCAAGTCGGCCGAGTCCTTCACCAGCGAAGCTTCGGAAGGAATCGCAACGCATCTTCCCAACTTCGCGAGATTACACGTCAACGGCAACATGTCCACGGCGGTGCGTGACGGCCTCATGCGGTCCTTTGCCGAGGCATGCAAGGCAGTCATGTCGAACGCGCGGTGCTTGACCGAAGGCGTTGACGTCCCCGCCGTTGACATGGTGGCGTTTCTGACGCCGAAGCGAAGTTTGGTCGAGATCGTTCAAGCCACCGGCCGCGCGATGCGACGATCGCACAACAAACAGTTCGGGTATGTCCTCGTCCCCCTGTTTCTCGAACAACACGACGGCGAATCCATCGAAGACGCACTGGCACGAACCAAGTTCCGAGACGTATGGAACGTGTTGGGTGCCATGCTCGAACAAGACGACCTGTTCGCACAAGTCATCCGCCAAATGCGAGAAGACCGAGGCGAACGTGGCGGCTACGACGACTCCACGTTTCAAGAGCTTGTCGAAGTGATCGGCGAAAACATTCCGCTCGACACCATCCGGCGACACATCACCGTCGTGTCGATGGAGCGGTTCGGTTTCTCGTGGGATGAATGGTACGGACAACTCAAAACGTTCAAGACAGCGAATGGGCATTGCATCGTTCGTCGGGCGGATAAGCCAAACAGACAGCTCAACGCTTGGGTTCAAACACAGCGAAACTTTCGCAGGAGCGGGCGACTCTCCGAGGAACGCATTCAACGCCTCGACCTTCTCGGATTCCATTGGGGGGCGAAGGAGATCTTCGAGCAATCGACGGCCAAGCGTTGGAGTGTGCGTCTAAAAGCGTTGGAAGCCTACCGAGCGAGATTCGGCGACTGCGATGTGCCAAGCAATTGGCCCGAAAACCAAGCGCTGTCTTTTTGGGTTTCAAACATCCGGACGCGACGACGGCGATCGAAACTTTCCGAGTCGCAGATTGCGAGTCTCGATTCGCTGGGTTTCACTTGGAACAAGAAAGACGACGCGGATGAGGTCTGGGCGGATCGTTTGCAGCAGCTTGCGGGCTACAAAGTGCGGTTCGACGACTGCAACGTGTCGGCAAACTGGGAAGAAAACCCGTCGCTTGGCGTTTGGGTCAACAACATTCGTGCTTTGCGAAAGCAAGGGCGACTGCCGGCCGAGCGAATCTCGGCACTCGATGCAATTGGTTTCGTTTGGGGGATCCGCAACCGTACTGTGCGGCGGTTGGATTGGAATAAACTGTTCGCCAAATATGCTTCGCTGCAAGCGGATCAAGGAACGTCAAAACCGAACCTCAAAGATTCACCTACATTGAATTTTTCTGACTCTACCGGATTGCAGGTGTGAGATTTCTGAAGCCCATCAGTGAGGTTGAGGCGGTGAGGTTGTGGAGCCAGTGTTCGTGATAGCGTTTTC
>JAYVOX010000351.1:0-6246 GCA_043757695.1 Schlesneria sp. | reverse complement strand
TTTCGTCATCGACAAGCTGCCGCACAGCCTCCAAATCGTTGTAGGGTGCGTAGCGAAAGCCCGGCAGCAGCGGGCCGAGTCCCTCGTGATACTTCGGCTGAGCGGTCGCCGTCACTGAGGCATACGTCCGCCCGTGGAAGCCGTTCGTGAACGAGATGACTCGAAACTTGGACGCCTTCCCGCCTGAGCCGCTCGCGTGCAGCCGAGCCAGCTTGATCGCACCTTCATTCGCCTCGGTGCCGCTGTTCGCGAAGAATGCCTTACCGAATGAGCGCGTACAAATCGCCTCCGCAAAGTTTCCCTGAGCCTCGGTGAACCACGTGTTCGGCACGTGAATCAAATGCTCGATCTGCTTCTGCACCGCCTTTACAACCTTCGGCGGACAATGCCCGAGGATGTTGCAGCCCCATCCGGGGAAGAGGTCGAGGTAACGTTTTCCCTCGGCGTCCCACACGGCTGTTCCCTCACCGTGAACGATGCAGACGGGATAGCGTTTGTAGTTCGGAATGACGTACTTGCCGAACTGCTCGATCGTTTGCTGGCTGGTTCTGGTGGCGGCGGGATGCATGGGAAAGCCTATGAGTCAGGTGTCAGGGAACAGGAGTCAGGAAGAATTTGAAAGGCGTCAGTGGAGCCGTCTTTACTGACGCCTGACTCCTGTCCACTGACTCCTCGCGTCAAAGTACGATCTCGGTTCCGATCCCTTCGTTCGAGTAAATTTCCAACAGCACCGAGTGCGGGATGCGGGCGTCGATGATGTGGACTTTTTTGACGCCCGCTTCCAATGCTTCGAGAGCCGCTTCGACTTTGGGGACCATGCCCGCGTCGATGATTCCCTGTTTGATTAGCTCGCGGCAACGGGCTGCGTTGAGGTGCGACTGCAATGTGCTCGGGTCCTTTCGGTCGAGGAAGATTCCCGGCACGTCGCTGAGAAAGACCAGTTTCTCGGCTTGAATACAACGTGCGACTGCTGCGGCAGCGGTGTCGGCGTTGACGTTCAGCTTGCCGCCGTCTTCGTCCAGCGCGACGGAGGGCAACACGGGAATCTGGTCTTCGCGACAGGTCATGAGCAACAGATCACGGTCGATGTCGGTGACTTCTCCGACACGGCCGAGATCGATCGGTTCGCCATTCTCACCCGGCAGCATCAGCTTTCGGCCGAGCAGGCAGTTGACGGTTTGATAATGCAGTCCGCGCGCGTCGCCTCCCTGCCGAGTAATCTCATCGACCAGACCCTGACAGATTTCGCTGCACAGGGTTCGCGCGACGATCTCCAGCGTCTCGTCGTCGGTATAGCGCCGGCCCTGTACGAAGCGAGGCTGAATCCCGGCCTTGGTCATCGCGGCATTGATCGCCTTGCCGCCACCGTGCACGAGAATCGGTCTCATGCCGACCGACGACATGAAGATGACATCGGTGAGAAACGACTTGACCGCCGCCGTCTCTTCCATCGCACTACCACCGAGTTTGATGACGACGTGACGGTCTCGAAACTGACGAATCCACGGCAGGGCTTCGAGCAACACGTCGGCCTTGCGGACGGCCTCATCAAAGTTCTGTGACATCACGTTTTCCGGCTGCGGACCTGAATGAAAGGGCGGGATTCTAGGGGGGGCTTGCGCGGAGTGTCAATTCGGTACGGTGACGTGTGAAGCTGATCCTGTTGGGTTGAGAATGGACTCGTAGGAGAGGCTTCCGGCCTGTTGAAAAAGGGAATCTGAAGTAACCCGAAGCATGAGTGAGGGACGTGTCTCTCAATGGTTTCGCAAGACCACCGCCCCTCGCTCACGCTGCGGGTTACTTTTTCCAGGAGCGGTGATCCGGCAGTCGAGATGTTCGCGGTCAGCAGACCCGCGCGGAGCTGGCCGCTACCATGTTCGCGCGGCCTGTCATGGTCGCTGTCATCTCGATCAAACCGCAGATGATGTTCTCTCAACGATGATTGTCGGAGGTGACTGACCCGTGTCTGATTTGCCAGAACCCGATGCTCTGTCTTACGCGAAGTCGCTCGTCAACGTGCCGTCTGTCAGCGCGAACTCGAATGGCCCGGTGAGTGATGTCGTCGAGACCCATCTCCGCTCACTCGACTTTCAAATTGAGCGGCAGGAGTTCCTCGACCCGTTCGGCGTGGCGAAGGTCAACATCATCGGACGGAAGGGGCCGGGAACGGGTGGCGTCGCGTACTTCTCGCACACCGATGTTGTTCCCGCCGATACGTGGTCCGTCCCTCGCGATGAGTCGCTCGCCACGCACGGGCCGTTCGAGCCAACCATTCGCAACAACCGGCTCTACGGTCGCGGCAGTTGCGATATGAAGGGATCGATTGCGGCGATGTTGGCGGCAGTGAGTCGTCTGCGGCATGAGACACTGCGCGAGCCGATCTACATCGTTTGCACGGCGGATGAAGAAGTCGGTTTTCATGGAGCGAAGCGCGTCGCGGAGTCATCCGCCTTCTATGCCGAGATGGTCGCCGGGCAAAGCCGCGCGATCATCGGCGAACCGACCGAGCTTGAGGTCGTGTACGCTCACAAAGGGATTTACGGTTTTCGAGCGACGGCTACCGGCAAGGCGGCTCATTCCAGCACGCGGGACGGCGTGAACGCGAACCTCGCCATGATCCCGTTTCTGGCCGAGATGAAAGCGATTCACGATGAGACTCTCGCGGATCCCGCATGGCTCAACGCGGCCTTCGATCCGCCGTGGATCAGTTGGAGTATTGGCATCAACGATCACAACCGCGCGGTGAATATCACGGCTCCACAGAGTGTTTGCTCGGTCTACTTCCGCCCCATGCCGGGACAGAACGGTGACGCGCTGGTCCAGCGCGCGGAACACGCCGCGCGACGCTGCGGCCTCCGGTTTGAATGGGAATGTCGCGGCCTGCCACTCTCCGGCGATCCTGCTTCTGAGTATGTGCGTGACACTCTCACGCTGGCCGGGAAAGAGACCGCGCACACCGTCGGCTACGGCACCGATGGCGTTTGCTTCACGGACTTGAAACAAATTCTCGTCCTCGGGCCGGGCAGCATTCAGCAGGCGCACACCGACGACGAATGGATTTCGCTCGATCAACTCAATGCCGGGTCAGACCTTTATGAGCGCGTACTCCGCCGCTGGTGTGTCGCCAACGGCTGAGTGGGACACCGCGTGAAGAGCGGACAACGTGAGCGACTCACCCGTGAGCACCCGCGAGACCAACTTCCGCTTGTTGCTGAATTCACTTTCCACTAAATCAGGTGACGCGCTCTCGCGATGAGTTGAACCTTGAAACGGCTTTTGCCCGGAGTCTATATCGATGCGAGTCTGGCCAGGACGGCCCAATCCATTGGGAGCCACGTGGGACGGCAAGGGAGTCAACTTCGCGGTGTTCTCAGAACACGCGACGCAGGTTGATCTGTGTCTGTTCGATTCGCCCAAGTCTCTGCGCGAGTCTCATCGAATCGCGCTGCCTGAGCAGACCGATCGCGTGTGGCATGGCTTCTGTCCTGATGTGCGACCGGGGCAGCTGTATGGCTTTCGAGTCCACGGTCCCTACGAACCTCATCGCGGACATCGGTTCAACGCGAACAAAGTGCTGCTCGATCCGTATGCCAAGGGGATCGGTCGCGATCTGACTTGGACCGACGACGCCTTTGGCTACAAGGTCGGCGATCCGGCGGCCGATGTCAGTTTTGACGAGCGCGACAATGCGGCGACGGCTCCACTCGCGGCCGTCATCAACCCGTCGTTTCGCTGGCTGGGTGACACGCCGCCGCGCACACCGTGGCACAAGACGCTGATCTATGAGATGCACGTGAAAGGGTTCTCGTACAAGAGTCCCTGGGTGCCGAAGGAGCATCGCGGCACGTATGCGGGGCTGGCGGATGAAGGGTCGCTGCGGCATCTGCGATCGCTGGGCGTCACCGCGATTGAATTGCTTCCCGTCCATCACCACGTGGACGAACGATTCGTCCACGAACGCGAGCTGACGAACTATTGGGGCTACAACACACTCGGCTTCTTCGCGCCCGATCTGCGTTGGGCGGCGGATCGCGATCCGCAAGCGTCGGTCAACGAGTTCAAGCGGATGGTGCGGACCCTGCACCGACACGGGTTCGAGGTGATTCTCGATGTCGTCTACAACCACACCTGTGAAGGGAACCATCTTGGCCCGACGTTGTCGTTGAAGGGACTCGACAACCTGTCGTACTATCGACTCATGCCGGGTGATCACCGCCACTATCACGACGTGACGGGCTGCGGCAACTCACTGAACATGCAGTCCCCACGCGTGCTGCAACTGGTGACGGACAGCTTGCGGTACTGGGTGACGGAGATGCACGTCGATGGGTTCCGGTTCGATCTCGCGACGACGCTCGGCCGCGAATCGCTCGACTTCGATCGGCACGGCGGGTTTCTCGACATCGTGCATCAGGACCCGATCCTCTCGCAGGTGAAGCTGATCGCCGAGCCGTGGGATGTCGGGCACAACGGCTATCAGGTCGGCAACTTTCCGGTGCAGTGGTCCGAATGGAACGGCAAGTACCGCGACTGCATCCGACGCTTCTGGCGTGGCGATGGACACACGGCTCCGGAATTTGCGACTCGACTGGGTGGCAGCAGCGACCTCTATAAACACAACGGTCGCCGTCCGTACTCCAGCATCAATTTCGTGACCTCGCACGATGGATTCAGCTTGCACGATCTCGTCAGCTACGACCACAAACACAACGAGGCGAATGGCGAGCACAATCGCGATGGCGACGATCGCAACGAAAGCTGGAACTGCGGAGCCGAAGGACCGACCACGGACGTGACCATTCGCGAACTGCGCCTGCGTCAGAAGCGAAACTTCATGGCGACGCTGTTGTTCTCGCAGGGAGTCGCGATGCTGCGCGGCGGCGATGAACTGAGTCAGTCCCAGGGCGGCAACAACAACGCGTACTGCCAGGACAGTCCGGTCAGTTGGCTGCGGTGGCGACTGACGGCCGAAGAAGACGAGTTCCTGGAGTTTGTTCGCCGCATCATCCGCATCTGGCAAGAGCAACCCGTGCTGCAACGCCGCAAGTTTTTCACAGGGGGCGCGCATCCCGGAGACGCGGGCCGCGACGTGGTCTGGTTCACACCACTCGGCATCGAAATGACCGAGCAAGACTGGAACAAACACTACACACGCTGCCTCGGGATGCGGATCGAAGGAAAAATGATGGACGAGTTCGATGAACGCGGTCGTCCCCTCACGGGAGACACGCTGCTCATTCTCTTCAACTCACACAGCGATCAGATCGCGTTTCGCCTGCCACCGCACGTGACGAATGAAACGTGGGAACCCCTGCTCGACACAGCGGAGGCCTCCACGGCGAACCGCTTCGATCCCGCTGAGATGTATCCGCTGCAAGGAAAGTCGCTGGCAGTGTTGAAGCTGAGCAAGGTGCGCAAGTCACTGTGGAAGTAAGGGTGCGTGTTGGGAGGCGGGTGTTTCCTCGCTTCTGCGCTGTCATCTCAAAGTCGCCCTCAGCGCTCCGCGTGACGAGCCTTTAGGTTTCGCACGTCAATCCGGGGCAGTGGTAGCCGAACTCGTGAGAGTTCGGACGGAAGTCTCACGACTTCAGCTACGCCAGTTTTTCCTGCGCGAGACCTTAGGGTCGGCGCATCAATAACTGTCGTGATTGGGTGAGACGAAGAATCCGGGGCCTCACGGCACCCGGCTCACCTCGTTCATCAGATTGATACCGCCAGTTGTTGATGCGCCGATCCTTAGCCGGGTGCTGGGATGGGGTTGCTCGACCTCTTTGATCAGCCGCAACCACTCGGCATAAGGCGAGCGGCAAGTCTTGGCATACCCAATGTAGGACGGACAATCCTGTCCGTCGCTGTAAAAGTCGGGCAGGATTGTCCGCTCTACGGGTCGAATTACAGTTGTCGCTCGCTTGGTCGCTCTGACGAGGGAGTCCATCATGCCTCCCATTGGCGACGGCACTCTGATTCACCTGCGGCACGGTGCCGGACGAGCATCGACGAGAGTGTCTCGTTAGGATGCGGCCCCACATCGTTGGATCGTCGTCACCGGATCGCCGCATGATTTCCGTCACGCACTTGTCTCGCCAATTTCGCTCACACGGTAAAATACTGGTGGCGGTGGATGATCTCTCGTTCGAGGTGCAGGCGGGCGAGGTCTATGGACTACTCGGCCCGAACGGTGCGGGGAAGACGACGACGCTCCGCATGATTCTCGGGCTGCTGCAACCGACGAGTGGCGATGCCGTG
>JAYVOX010000350.1:0-6259 GCA_043757695.1 Schlesneria sp. | reverse complement strand
GTTGGGGCTTGAGTCTGGTGTGGGCACTCGTCTGGCTGGCCGTGGGCCTCGGCGTTGTCATCGCGGTCCGCAGCGGAACGGCTCTCGCCCGACTGGCTCGCCGCGCTCCACTCGCCGTGGCGGTGCTCGGAGTGCTGGGCTTCTTCCTGCTGCCCGCTCCGCTGAGCGTCCTGTCGTTCCTCGTGTTCGTCGGTGCCGCGATCGTCGTGGCGTGGATGAACCGGAACGTTGCTGTCCGTTGAGACTCACTGCCATTGTCTGGCGTCGCTTCGCGGCTCCGAAATGCGCAGCTTCTCAGCAACAGGGCCAGAATCACTTCCCGATCTGAAGTGGCTCGTTGAACCGCAAGGGCCACGCGGTGAAACGACTCCATTCCCGCCGCGCGGAGCCTCAGGAACAGTCTGTAAACAACCTCCCGATTTGCGTCTTCGTCTCTCCCCATCCGGGGGACGGAGCAAGGCTCGCAGACTCGGAAAGTGATTTCGGGACTGTTCCTAATTCGACTGTCTGCCTTGCGATGAAGCAGGGTGGGACAAGCTCGCTTCGAGCGCCGGCCCACCAGAATTCTCGCCGGAAATCGTGGGTGGGCCGGCGCGGCGAAACGCCGCTGGTTCCACCCTACGGGAAGTCAGACGGTCAAACTAAGGCTCGTTCGAGGAATAACGGTCGTGGTTGTGTGGTGATTCACTCGGACAGACTGAGTTCGCGGTCGAAGGTAGCCCTGTCGCTCCGCGACAGGTAGCGCGATGAACCAGACCGCGATTTGGCGAGCCGATGCGCCGAGACTCAGAGAGTGATCCCCGCGCCCGCGCTTCCTGTCGCGGAGCGACAGGGCTACCTTCGCAAACCAAACACGACAGTGATTTCTCGAACGAGCCTAACGGGCGACTGCAATCGGCGACTTTCAGAGTGGTCGTGGTTTCTCGAAACGTGGCTCGGACTGAGGTAGAGTGCTTCGCTCTGAGTTCGTCCTCTGCTCGCGGAGCTTCGTATGTCGGTCGCGTTTGTTCGGTGTCTGTTGGTGGCGGTGTTGGTCGGATCGTGGGCTGCGCAGGCGGCCGACGGAGCGGATGTCGTGAAGGTCGGGACGTTCAACTGCGAATGGCTCAATCGGCGGCGTATCTATGTGAAGTATGGCTTGCCGCTCAAGCTGACACCGCAAGACGATGCGATCTGGAACTTGCGTGAGTTTCGCGATGAGAAATTTCAAGAGGCGGCACGCGCGGTGGCGGCCGCGATTCGGGAGATCAATGCCGACGTGATTGGTCTCACGGAAGTTGGCGATGAGACGGATGTGCGCGACCTGCGTGACCTCGTGAAGGAAGCGGGCCTCGACTATCCCTTCTGGGCGGCGGCTCGTTCGAGTGACACGTTCACGAACCAGAATGTGGCCGTCTTCTCGAAACGGGAACTGACGCACATTCTGCCTGAGCTTCCCGGTCGCGAGGGCTTCGACCTGGAACTCGACGATCCCGAGAACGAAGACACGACGGGAGTCAGCAAAGGGATGTCGGTCGTCTTCCAAGTGGCCGGTCGTCCGGTGAATCTCTACGTGCTGCATCTGACCAGCGAATTGGGTGGCCACGAGAAAGATGCGCAGCGCGTCGCCCAGGCCTCGATCGTGCGGCGGCATTATCTCAAGCCGATGCTGCGCGGTGAGCATGTCATCATCACGGGTGACCTCAACGATGCGCGAGACCAACCAACGCTCCGACGCATTCGGGGTCGAGACGACATTGAGGAAGACCTCGTTCAAACCGCCGGGGCCACCTTTCACACGCGCAAGGCCGACGAGACCAACGAGTCTTGGAACGACCGCCTCCGCAATCATTGGACCTACGAGTACGCCGGGCGGCGTGAGCAGATCGACCACGTATTGGTCTCACCGTCCGTTGTCGAAGCGTGTACTCGCGAGAACCAGCGCCGCCAGATCAGCATCAACTTCATGGACCTCAATCAACGCTTTGATAATGAGACTCGCCGCGTCTCCGACCACCGCGCGGTGCTGCTGACGTTGGAGTTTCAGGAGTAGCTCGGTGCGATGCCGAGGTTCTGTTCTTGAACGAGTCCATCGCCCCGCTTCATTGAAAGTTCTGCATCATGAGTTCAAACCGTTCGCCTTTCGCCTCGCTCATTGGCTGGTGTGTCTCACGTGTGGCCATGACAGCGGTTTTCCTGACAACCTTCGCTTGCGCTCTTGAGCCTCTCGCGGCCGATGCTCAACCCACGGTCGTGGCCACTCCGCGCGAGATTCGCTTTAACCGCGATGTTCGCCCAATCTTGGCCGACAAGTGTTGGGCCTGTCATGGGCCGGATGAGAAGACGCGGCAAGCCGACTTGCGATTGGATACGGCCGAAGGATCGCGAGCGGACCTAGGAGGACACGCCGCGATCGTGCCGGGCGATCTCGGGCGGAGCGAACTCGTGCGGCGGATTCGCTCTGCCGATCCCGATGAAGCGATGCCGCCTGCGAAGCACCCCAAACAACTGACGGCTGTCGAGAAGTCGCTGCTCGAACAGTGGGTTCAGCAAGGAGCGAAGTACGAAGGGCATTGGGCTTTCACGCCAATGCAGCGGGTCGAGCCACCGTGCGTCAGTCCCGACAACGAGCGTCGCGTCGTGAATGAGATCGACCGCTTCGTCCTGCACGAACTGGAGCAACACGCACTGAAGTCGCTCGCGCCGGAAGCGAGCCAGGAGCGGCTGCTGCGTCGTGTGACGTTCGATCTCACGGGGCTGCCGCCGTCACCGAGTGAGGTCGAGGCGTTCGTGAAGGACTCGTCACCGGAAGCGTATGAACGGGTGATTGACCGGCTGCTCAAGTCGCCTCGTTATGGCGAGCGGATGGCGACCGAGTGGCTCGACGTGGCGCGGTATGCCGACACACACGGCTATCAAATGGACCGCTTTCGTCCGACGTGGCCGTACCGCGATTGGGTGATCTCGGCGTTCAACGACAACCTGCCGTTCGACCAGTTTGCCACGTGGCAACTTGCGGGCGACCTCTTGCCGCGAGCGACTCAAACGCAGCGCGTGGCGACGGCGTTCAATCGGTTGCACTCGCAGAACGAAGAAGGAGGCGTGGTCGAGGAAGAGTTCCGCGTCGCCTATGTTGTCGATCGCGTCGATACGTTTGGGACCGCGTTCCTCGGGCTGACGTTTGAATGCACACGCTGCCACGACCACAAGTACGACCCGCTCACCCAGCACGACTTTTACTCGCTCTTCTCGTTCTTTCAGAACATCGACGAGTTCGGTCAGACGACGTACTTCACGTCGTCCACGCCGGTCCCGACAGTGTTACTCTCGACCGAGGAGCAGGAGGCGAAGCTGAAGGGACTCGACCAGCAGATCGTGGAGCAGGAGCGGGGACTCACGACGCTGCGCGAGTCGGCGCGGAGTCCGTTCGTCAGTTGGTTGAGCGCCAAGCCGGAGTCGCCCGTCGTGCCTGTTCCGCTGGCGGCATATTCGTTTGATGAACTCGACAAGAATCAGTTCACGAACAGCAGCGACGCGACGAAGCCCGGCAAGACGGCGGACGGAGTTCGATTGAGTGAGGGCCGCGCGGGGCAGTCGGCCGAACTGAGCGGCGACAACGGCATCACATTTCCCGGCGTCGGTCACTTCTCGCGAGCGGATGCGTTCACGCTCGCGATCGCCATCAGGCCCACGGTTCTCACGCCGCGTGCCGTCGTACTGCATCACTCGCGCGCACCAGCCGACGCGGGAAGTCGTGGTTACGAGTTCTTGTTGGAAGAGGGACACGTGGCGTTCGGCCTGCATCACATGTGGCCGGGCAACTCGATCAAGGTTCGCACGCAACGCCCCGTCGCTGTGAATGAGTGGACGCACGTGACGATCACTTACGACGGATCGAGCCGCGCGAACGGACTGCGGATCTACCTGGATGGCCGTCGCGTCGAGGTCGAGGTCATTCGCGACGGGCTGTGGAAGGACATCACCTATGAAGGGGGCGAGCCGGAATTGGCGATCGGTTCGCGCTTCCGTGACTCGGGATTCAAGGGGGGCCGCGTCGATGACTTCGCCGTCTATGGTCGCGAACTGACGGCACTGGAAGTGGCTCACGTCGCGGGCCGCGACGATCTCAAGATGGCTTGGTCCGCCAAGGCCCCCGAGCTATTCGAGACGTTCCTTGTGGCCGCTCACGCGCCGTGGCAACAGGCTCTCACCGAACTTCACACAGCGCGCGATGCGCAACGCAAACTCATCAACCCGATCCCCGAGATCATGGCGATGCGCGAGATGCTCTCGCCCAAACCCGCGTTCATCCTGAAGCGAGGCAACTACGATCAGCCGACTCAACCGGTGACGGCCGACACGCCGCGCGTGTTGCCACCGTTCCCAGCCCACGCGCCCCGCAATCGACTCGGCCTCGCGCAGTGGCTCGTCGATCCCGAGCATCCGTTGATGGCCCGCGTCACGGTGAACCGACTCTGGCAGACGCTGTTCGGTCGAGGCTTAGTCGAGAGCAGCGACAACTTCGGGTCGCAGGGAGCCTTGCCGACGCACCCCGAGTTGCTCGATTGGCTCGCCCGTGACTTCATCGCGAGTGGCTGGAACACAAAGGCCCTGATCAAGGGGATCGCGATGTCAGCGACGTATCGACAGGCGAGCGCCATGGGCCGACGTGGAGATGGAACGGCATCCGGATTCAGCGATCCCGACAATCGTTGGCTCGGTCGCGCGCCGGTGAAGCGACTCACTGCCGAGATGCTGCGTGATCAATCGCTCGCCGCGAGTGGCCTGTTGGTCGAGAAGCTTGGTGGGCCGAGCGTGAAGCCGTACCAACCGGCGGGTCTGTGGGACATCGCGATGGGCAAGCCGAACTACGATCAAAGTCATGGAGCCGACCTCTACCGACGCAGCCTGTACACGTACTGGAAGCGGACGGTGCCACCTCCGTCACTGATGACCTTCGACGCGGCCGATCGCAGCTACTGCACCGTTCGTCGTCAAAGTACGAGTACACCGCTGCAAGCCCTCACGCTGCTCAATGATCCTCAAATCGTGGAGGCCGCGCGGTTCATCGCCCAGCGCATGATGAAGGAAGGGGGCGAGTCGAACGAGCAACAACTCGCGTGGGCGTTCCAACTGGTCACGACTCGCCCCGCGTCCGCGCGTGAAGCCACGATCCTCGGCCAGATGTTGACCGAACAACGAGCCCTGTTCGCCGCTGATGACGCCGCAGCGCAGAAGCTGCTCGCCGTCGGAGAGTCCAAACCCGACATCACACTGACCACGACAGACCTCGCCGCCAAGACCGTCGTGGTTCTGGCGATCTTGAACCACGATGAAGCGGTCCACACGCGCTGACTCGACCGACGGGCAAGAGGCCTACCCCACGGAGATGAGGAGAACAGACCATGCAACATCACCAGCACACCCACGTAACTCGACGCGACTTTCTGCGCGGCAGTGGCCTTGGATTGGGAGGCATCGCCCTCACCAGCCTGCTGCAGCGCGAGGCCGCTGCCGCCGAGCGGCCTCGTTTGTTTCGAGGCATCCTGGACCAGCCGCACTTCGCCCCGAAGGCCAAACGGATCATCTCCCTCTTCATGAGCGGTGGCCCGTCGCAGTTGGACCTGTTCGACTACAAGCCGCTGCTCAACACGATGCACGGCCAAGAGCTGCCCGACAGCGTGCGGAAGGGGCAGCGACTGACGGGCATGTCGGGCAATCAATCGTCGCTGCCGTTGGCCGGGTCGGCGTTCAAGTTCGCGCAGCACGGTCAATCGGGAGCGTGGGTCAGCGAACTGCTGCCGTGGACTGCGAAGCTGGCGGATGAACTCTGCTTCCTCAAGTCACTTCACACCGAACATATCAACCACGATCCGGCCATCACGTTCATACAGTCGGGCCATCATCTGGCGGGTCGGCCAAGCATGGGTGCGTGGTTGACTTATGGACTCGGCAGCGCGAATGAGAACCTGCCTGGCTTCGTCGTGCTGATCTCAAAAGACCGGATCGACCAGCCGTTGTACTCGCGGCTGTGGGGGAACGGCTTCCTGCCGAGCCTGCATCAGGGAGTGCAGTTTCGCAGTGGTGGCGATCCCGTGCTGTACCTGCAAAACCCGGATGGCATCAGTGGGGCGAGTCGCCGGCAGATGTTGGATCGACTCGCGGAATTGAATGCGGCGCAGTTCGAGGACGTGGGCGATCCCGAGATCACCGCGCGCGTGGCTCAGTACGAGATGGCGTACCGGATGCAGACGAGCGTCCCCGAAGTGATGGACCTGTC
>JAYVOX010000349.1:0-1723 GCA_043757695.1 Schlesneria sp. | reverse complement strand
ATGATCCGTCGCACTTCGAGGTCGATCTCGCGGATGGTCTCTTCGCTGTGAGCGTAGTCGGACGAGCCGACCGATCCCATCAGAAACGCACTCTTGCGAGATTCGCTGTAGTGGACGCGGCCGAGTTTTGGACTCATGCCGAACTCGGTGACCATGCGTCGCGCCATGTCAGTCGCACGTTGCAGATCGTTCGCTCCACCGGTCGAGCATTCCTGATAGATCAGGTCTTCGGCCGCGATGCCGCCCAGCAGGCTGCAGATGCGATTGAAGAGTTCGGTCTGCGTCGAAAGCTGCCGGTCGTCCTCCGGCCGATGCAGCGTGTAGCCGAGCGCCCCCAAGCCGCGCGGGATGATCGAGACCTTGTGGACCGGATCGAGATGTGGCAGCGAACAGCCAACGAGAGCGTGGCCGATCTCATGCCAGGCGACTCGTTGTTTGACGTCCTCCGGGATGACCCGGTTCGTCTTTTCGAGACCCGCCACGACCCGCTCGAAGCCTTCCTCGAACTCGGCGTTTGACACGGCGGTCTTGTTCTTGCGCGCGGCCAGCAGTGCCGCTTCGTTCACCAAGTTGGCGAGGTCCGCACCCGCAAAGCCCGCAGTGAACTTGGCCAGATATTTCAGGTTGACGCTGTCGTCCGTTTTGATTTTCTTGGCGTGGACTTTCAGAATCGCCTCGCGTCCCTTGATGTCGGGGCGATCGACGAGGACGTTGCGATCGAACCGACCGGGCCGCATCAGCGCCGGATCGAGCGTCTCGGGACGGTTCGTTGCGGCGAGCACGATCACGCTTTGATCGGAACTGAAACCATCCATCTCGACCAGCAGCGCGTTGAGTGTCTGGTCCCGCTCTTCCCCACCGCCGGGCGCTCCGTGACTGCGAACCTTGCCAATGGCATCCAGCTCGTCAATGAAGATGATCGAGGGTGAGCGTTGCCCCGCCTGTTGAAACATATCGCGGACTCGGGCCGCTCCGACACCAACGAAGAGTTCGACGAAGTCAGACCCGGACAGACTGAAGAACGGCACACCCGCTTCACCGGCGACCGCTTTCGCGAGCAACGTCTTCCCCGTTCCGGGAGGACCAACCAACAGCACGCCGCGCGGAATGCGGCCGCCGAGCGCCTGGTACTTGCCGGGATTGCGCAGGAACTCGACGATCTCACGCAGTCCTTCGACGGCCTCGTCGATTCCGGCCACATCGTTGAACGTGATGCCAAGTTCTTCCTGAGCGTACAATTTGCCGCGACTCCGACCGAAGGCAATCGCCGATCCGGGACCTCCCAGCCGTTTCAGCATCGTGTACATCAGGCCCAGACAGAGGAGCGTGAAGACCGTCAGGAACAGGATGTCGAACCAGCGAGTGACGGCCTCCTCGTAGCTCCATTTGATCTGATGCTTGTCCAGCAAGTCCGTCAGTTTGGATTCGTTCTCGCCCTGCATCCCGACGATGGAGACCGAGAACAGTTTGGGTGTCACCTTGGTATTGGCCGTGTCCTTCGGCTGATCCTGAAACGTCAGGGAGCGCAGTCCAATCCTGAGCTCGTGGACGTTCGCCGAATGCAACTCGCGGGAGGCGACTTTCGATTTGAATTCACTGAACGACAGCGTCGTACTGCGCCACTTGTTCGCCACGCCGAAGACGATCGCTCCAATCACGAGCACAACCAGCAGAAACCAGAACAGGTTGTTGCCCTGTCCCTTGACGGGCTTCTTCGAGCCAC
>JAYVOX010000348.1:0-6279 GCA_043757695.1 Schlesneria sp. | reverse complement strand
TCTCCAATCGCTGCGCCGACTCGCATTCGCCGACAGCTAAACGTAAACAAATCCCGACCGATCGCTCTGACACGTCAACCCCAAGTTTGCATCACCCTAGCGTAAACCCAACCGAAGAATCTCGACCAGTGAGTCACTTTGATCTCATCGCAGGCCAATTGCCCGAATGCGATCCACTCGCAAGATCACTCACGAAGAGCGAACTTCCCCGCGAGGGCGTCGCGTTCGATGTCGAGCAGTTTGTTGAGCCGTCTGACGTGGCGCTCTTCGTTCGTGAACTGAGCCGACACAAACGCGCGGACCAGTTCCACGGCCACCTCATCACCGACGATGCGCGCTCCCAGACAGAGGACATTCATGTCGTCGTGCTCGACCCCCTGATGAGCCGAATAGATGTCATGGCAGACTCCCGCTCGAATGCCCGGAATCTTGTTCGCCGCCACACTGATCCCGACTCCGCTGCCGCACAGCAAAATCCCGCGTTCAGCCTTCCCGGCGAGGATCGTCTCACCCACCTTGCGGGCGAAGTCCGGGTAATCGACCGAACAATTCGAGTCGGTCCCGCAATCGACGACCTCATGCCCGGCCGCCTGCACGACCGAGACGATCCGTTGTTTGAGCGGAAACCCACCATGATCACAACCGAGGGCGATACGCATGGCTAAACAACCCAGTTGGTTGAGGCGGCGAAGTCACGAATGGGCGGCGATGCCATGAACCTCGGAGAGCAAGCCGTCCAGCACGTCTGCTCCCTTTCGAGCGTTGAACCGGGCGAGTTCAAAGAGGTCATGCAGAAGCGGCGGAAATGTAGCCAACGTTTGTATCGGTCGCGATTTTGAGTTCAACAGAGTGGCCTCGTAGTAAGGGAGGGGATTTCCATCCTCTTCATACGCCTTCTCAATCTGTACACCGCCCGACTTCAAGAGGGTAATGAAGCAGTCCTCAGCCGCCGCTTCACGCCATTCCACTTTACCCCTCTTAGTGAGTTCGAGAAGTTCTTTCAGTAAGTCGATAAATTTCGTCTCGATCATTCCATCCTCCGTATCGCGTCGGTCACTCGCGACTTGACTCGAATCAGGCACGTTTTCAACTCTCGGATTTGGGCGGAGGCTTGTTCTGTATGCTGCATTGGCGAGTAAAAAAACGCGATCCAACTCCGCACCAGCAGCCTTTCGCCGTCCTCAAAAATCAGATCATCCGAGATTTCAGCCAAAGCATCCCGCAACTCGTCGCACCGCCGTTTCGGAAACGTCGCTCCCGTGGAAGCCACGACCTCTTGAACGTGGTGAATACAACGTTCCAGAACGAGGGACAACTGGAAAAGCCGTTGCCGTGCCTGAGACCGTTGCACCAGGATCGTAGCTGCCGCAGCTTGCTTCCAGGCGACGATGGAAATCACCAGTCCTACGACACTCGCGATGTTTCCCCAATTTGCGGCCCACCAATCCATTTGACGTGATCCTCGGGCAGCGTCTCGCCATTCACTCTAATCCCCATCGACTTCAGAAGGAGCGCACGTTCTTTCCTGATCGCTCGGAACGCCATTCGCCAATTCTGCGCTTCATCTCTTCGTGTGTGATATAGCGCCCTTCTGCGACAGCCTTCTGGCCTTCGCGAATAGCGACAAGAATCTGCAATTCGTCCACGATCTCTTCAAGAGTGGCATCGTCGGACAGTTCGCGGGTTCGCTCGATCACCAATTCTTTGGCGGTCATCTCACACCTCATTTCCCAGGCCGGAAGCGGCTTCGGCTACGATTATGGCAGGTCGCTCTTGCCCATCAAATACTTGTCGCATTCGCGGGCCGCGCCGCGGCCTTCGTTGATGGCCCAGACGATCAGGCTTTGGCCTCGGCGGCAGTCGCCGGCGGAGAAGACTCCGGGGACATTCGTGTTGAAGGAGCCGTGAGCCGCTTCGTAGTTGGATCGGGCGTCGAGCTTCACTCCGAGTTGTTCGGCCACCGGGGACTCGGGGCCGAGGAAACCGAGGGCCAGGAAGACGAGATCGGCCGGGATTTCCTTCTCGGTTCCGGGGATGACCTTGAACGGGGGCGACGCTTCGGCCTGGGCGATTTTCAGGACGCGGACCTCGCCCTTGTCGTTGCCGAGGAATTCAACGGTGGTCGTGCTGAACAGGCGCGGGTCTTCACCGAAGATGGCGGCGACTTCGGCATGTCCGTAATCGACGCGAAAGATGCGCGGCCATTGAGGCCACGGGTTGTTGGCCGCTCGCTCGTTGGGCGAGATCGGGACGATCTCCAGATTGATGAGGCCCTTGCAGCCGTGTCGCATCGACGTGCCGATGCAGTCGTTGCCGGTGTCGCCACCGCCGATGACGACGACGTGCTTGTCCTTTGCGTTGATGAACTTGCCGTCGGACAACTGCGAATCGAGCAGGCTCTTGGTGTTCCCGTGCAGGAATTCCATCGCCATGTGGATTCCCTTGAGCTGCCGTCCGGGGATCGGCAGGTCGCGCGGCTTGGTCGCACCAGTACAAAGGACGATGGCATCGTATTGCTCGCGCAGATCCATCGGGCTGATGTCGCGTCCGATTTCGGTGTTGGTCTTGAAGATGACCCCCTCGGTGGCGAGCAGGTCGACTCGCCGCTGGACGACGTGCTTTTCGAGTTTCATGTTGGGGATGCCGTACATCAACAGGCCGCCCACGCGGTCGGCCCGCTCGAAGACGGTGACCTCGTGGCCGACGCTGTTGAGCTGTGCGGCGGCGGCCAGTCCGGCGGGTCCACTTCCCACGATGGCGACTCGCTTGCCGGTCCGGCTCTTGGGGAGATTGGGCATCACCCAGCCTTGCTCAAACCCGTGGTCGATGATCGAGCATTCGATGTTCTTAATCGTGACGGCCGGGTTGGTGATGCCCAGCACGCACGAGCCTTCACACGGCGCGGGGCAGACGCGCCCGGTGAACTCGGGAAAATTGTTCGTCTTGTGGAGCCGATCGAGCGCCTCGCGCCAGTGGCCGCGATAGACGAGATCGTTCCACTCGGGGATCAGGTTGTTGACCGGGCATCCCGCCGCCATGCCCGCCATCAGCGAGCCGGTGTGACAGAACGGCACTCCACAGTCCATGCACCGCGCGCCCTGAGTCTTCAACTCCTGCTCGGGCATGTGCTCATGAAACTCGTTCCAGTCGAGAATGCGCAACTTCGCATCCCGCTCGTTAGGAACCTGACGCTGAAACTCTTTGAAACCGGTTGGCTTGCCCATGTCGTTACCAAGAAAATTTGAACCACGAATAACACGAATACGCACGAATCAAGACGGCAGGCGATCAGACACGAATCAGTGAGCAATTCGTTCGTATGCTACCTCTTTGCGTGCGCCGAAATTGACGAGCAGCCCCAATTTGTAGCCTGTTGCCTTGAGATAGTTGTGAACCTGCGACCGATGCGAGTCGTCCAAGGCCGACACGGCTTTGATCTCTAAAATGATCTTCTGATAACAATCGAAATCTGGTCGGAAAAACTTTTCCAAAACTCGCCCCTTGTAGGTCATTGGCAACTTCACCTGTGGAAGACACGGCAGACCACGCAGAGCGAACTCCATCTCCAAGCATTCCTGATAGATCGGCTCGTCGAAGCCACAACCAATCTCGTTGTAGACCTCGAAACAGGCCCCCATGATTTTGTAGGACTCTTCCCGGTAGATGACTTCCATCCGGCAATTCCCTGACTGAGAGAAAAACGGGTTCGACCACGAATCTGCACGAATACGCACGAATCAAGACGGAAGAGAATTCAGGAACAGGAACTGATTCAAGGACTGTTACAGTCTGTGTTCTTCGCCATAGCCGCACCACTTTTCAATGTTACTTGGCACACCAGACGTGTACCTCGTGATCCAATTCTTCTTTGTCTTCATTCGTGCGTATTCGTGTTGATTCGTGGTTCTTATTCTCATGCCTTCACTAATTCCTTCTTCTGCTCGGCGAGTGCCCGCTTGTAGTCGATGGGCATGACCTTCACGAATTTGTTGAGGCTGATGTCCCAGTCTTCGAGGATCGATGAGGCGACGGTCGAGCCGGTGTACTGGTGATGTTTCGCGAGCAGGTCTTTCAGGGTGGAGATGTCTTCCGGGGCGATGACCTTCTCCAACTCGACCATCTCCAAGTTGCAGTTACCGAGCAGCGCGTTGTGCTTGTCGTAGACGTAGGCCGCGCCTCCCGACATGCCGGCCGCGAAGTTGCGGCCGGTGGGGCCGAGGATCACGGCGCAGCCGCCCGTCATGTATTCGAGGCCGTGGTCGCCGACACCCTCGACGACGCACGACGCGCCCGAGTTTCGGACACAGAAGCGTTCAGCCGCGCGGCCACGGAAGAAGGCTTCGCCCTCGGTCGCACCGTACAGCGCGACGTTGCCGATCAGGATGTTGTCCTCGGGTTTAAAGGTCGATGCGGCGGGCGGATAGACGATGACGCGACCGCCCGACAGGCCCTTGCCGACGTAGTCGTTGGCATCGCCTTCGACTTCGATCGTGACACCCGGTGCGAGCCACGCGCCGAGGCTCTGTCCCGCCGAACCCTTGCAGCGAATGTGGATCGTGTCGTCGGGCAGCCCCTTCTCGCCCCACTTCTTCGAGACCTCGTGGCTGAGGATCGTACCCAGCGCGCGGTCGATGTTTTGGACTTCGATGTTCAGGCGGACGGGCTTGCCCGTTTGGATCGCGTCGTGCGCCTCGCGGATCAGTTCGTTGTCGAGTTGGTATTCGATGCCATGTTGCTGCTTGATCGTGCAGTACGTTTCCACCTTGTCGTGCGGCTTGGTGGCCGGCGTGAGGATCTTCGACAGGTCGAGATGCTTCATTTTCCAGTGAGTGATCGTGGCGTCGTACTCCAGCACTTCGCTGTGACCGACCATCTCATTGATGGTGCGGAAGCCGAGCGACGCCATGATCTCGCGCGCCTCTTCGGCCACCAGGAACAGGTAGTTGATGACGTGTTCCGGCTGGCCGTTGAACATCTTTCGCAGGGCCGGGTCTTGCGTGGCGATGCCGACTGGGCAGGTGTTGAGGTGACACTTCCGCATCATGATGCAACCGAGCGCGATCAGCGGCGCGGTGGCAAAACCAAACTCTTCGGCTCCCAGCAGGCAGGCGATCACCACGTCGCGGCCCGTCTTGAGTTGGCCGTCGGTTTCCAGGCGAACTCGACTGCGCAGGTCGTTCAGGACGAGTGTCTGATGAGTTTCGGCGATCCCCAGTTCCCAGGGCATTCCGGCGTGCTTGATGCTCGTCAGTGGCGAGGCCCCGGTTCCGCCCGAGTCTCCCGAGATGAGAATCTTGTCGGCGTGACCCTTCGCCACACCGGCGGCGACCGTGCCGACTCCGACCTCGGAGACCAGTTTCACGCTGACACGCGCCGACGGGTTCGAGTTCTTCAGGTCGAAGATCAGTTGCGACAGGTCTTCGATCGAATAGATGTCGTGATGAGGCGGCGGCGAGACAAGCGTGACGCCGGGTGTCGTATGCCGTACTTTCGCAATGTACTGATCCACTTTGTGACCTGGAAGTTCTCCGCCTTCACCCGGTTTCGCCCCTTGCGCCATTTTAATCTGAAGTTCGTCCGCGTTGACAAGATAGTGTGTCGTCACTCCGAATCTCGCTGACGCGATCTGCTTAATTGAGCTTCTGCGATTATCGCCATTCGCATCGACACGGTATCGAACCGGGTCTTCTCCGCCTTCTCCTGTATTCGATTTCCCGCCGATTCGATTCATAGCGATAGCTAGGGTCTCGTGCGCTTCCCGGCTGATGCTTCCGAGGGACATAGCGCCCGTCGCAAAGCGCTTCACAATCTCTTCAGCCTTCTCAACATCGTCAATCGGAATAGGCGTTCCGGCTTTGAACTTTAATAGTCCTCGCAAAGTCGCAAGCCCTTCGCTCGTGTCATTCGCCGCTTTAGTAAACTCTTTGAAAGTTTTGAATCCGCGCTTCCAACTCTCTTTTTCCGGATTTGGAAGCTCTTGTTTCTCAGTTCCGACGGAGGCTTGTCGCACAGCCAATTGCAAAGACGAGACTGTTTCGGGATTATATTGATGGTACTCGCCATGTCTTCGCCACTGATACTGTCCTCCCGGCTCCAAGTCGAGGCTCTCCGCAATGTGAATTGGCGGATAAGCGAATCTGTGTCGCGAGAGAGCTTCGCGCTCAATCACGTCCAAACCCACCCCGTCCAATCGCGAGGGAGTTCCCGTAAAGTATTGTTTCACAAGCTCTCGACTCAAGCCGATGGCTTCAAAAATCTGTGCCCCACGGTAGCTCTGAA
>JAYVOX010000347.1:0-23775 GCA_043757695.1 Schlesneria sp. | reverse complement strand
TCTCTGTTCGAGAAACGGGTTCATTCCTGGAAAGGGGTTCTTCATGGTGTGAAGTCCTCGTCACGAGACGGATGTCAGAGGTCGTTTGCGTTTCGCGTTGCTTCCAGTTTGACCGGGCAATTGGTTCTTGTCCGTCGCCGGTTGCGAAGGATGATAACTGAGCCGGTACGCCAGCGCCTGCTCGGCCAGCAGGAACGCGAGCAGTGCCCAGAGCAGCCATTGGCGAATTTCTGAACCGGCCTCTTTCCCCTGAACCCATTCCAGTTGGCCGAACTCTTGGATGGTGACTCGATTGTTGGAGCCGATTCGCTTTCGCAAATCGGGCGTCGTGGCGAGTTGCAGATCCCCTTCGCGCGGAGTGACGTTGTAGGCAATCAATCGGTCCTCACTGACCTGGCTTTGAGTCATCAGCCGGACGGTGTAGATGCCCGGATCGTCGGTCTCACGGAACGTGGCCGCCAGTCGCAACGGGCCTTTCTTCACGGGTGGCGTCGCACCATCGGCTGACGTTTCGTTTGCCTGATCGGGAGACGCTTGCAGCCGAGTCGTTCGCTCGCCGTCAGCACTGGGCGAGAGGACTTCCACGACATCGGTGTAGTCGGCGGGGTTGAGCGACAGTTGAATCGGTTCGCCGATCTGACGTGTCTCGGGAGCGCGGTCGGTTCGCGCGATCTGCTTGATGAGTTCCAACTGCACGACGACATAACTGTAGTCGGTCGCCCAGTTGTTCCAGTCGGGAGAGACCGTGGTGAGACAAGTGAAGACGTGGCCCTTGCCGAACGAATGCTCAAACAGCAGCGGATCGCCGTTACGGAGCGTGGCCAAGGTGCGCACGCGGTCCTTCCGTTGTTGATCGTCCTTCACCCAATCCTTCGCCACGGGGAAGTAGTTGTCGATCCGCACGCGGCCGATCGTCGAATCTCCTTCGCCCGAGAAGACGCGGAACAGCGGATGGCCTACTGTGCGCAGGTCGGCTCCCGCATTGGTCGAGTCGGCCGTGAGTTCCCTCGGCGATGCATCGAGCGACACCGGGAACAGCCCTTCCCCCTTGCGATACAGCGCGTCGTTGTAGTGCGCCACCCGCAGCGACTCGCCCGCAAACCACGCCAAACCGCCACCTGCCGCGACATACTTTTCCAGCGCGTCGAGGGCATCGGCGGGGATCTCGGGGACGTTGAGGAGATAGACCGCGCGGAAGTCATCGAGCGGTCGGCGACGCAGGTATTCGACGTTCTCGATCACCGGCGCGAAGCCAGTGCTTTTCGGATCGGCGGCCAGAGCATCGGCCACATACGAACCATCGTCTCCCGCCGGATCACCATCGACGATCAAGACCGGCACACCCTTCGGCACATCGACGGCCAGCGACCGCGCGTTGTCTTCCGCCAGCGAATCGGTGTCGAGACTCACTCGCAGCTTGTGCTTGCCGGAAGTCGTCAGCCGGACATCGAACTCATGCGTGACCTCCGTCTGCGGATCGATCTTGTCGAACACAACACTGGTCGGGATTTTCTCGCCGTTGTCGAACAGAGCGAGCCGCACATCGGTGGCCACTTGCATTCCAAAATTCTTCACCGCGACCTTCAGCCGCAGTGGCACATCGGCGGCGGCGACTTGAACGTCACCGGACAATTCGGTCACGGCGAGGTTCGCGTGATGATCGGGCACGGTGCGGACGAGGTTCACCGAGACACCCGCCGCCGTCAGTTCCTCGATTGCGGTCGAGATCGCCTTCTGATCCTGCCAGTCTCGTTCGCGGAAGTCGGAGATGACGTGCAGATGCTGCACGGCCCCCTTCTCTTCGGCCAGCAACTTCTTCGCCGCGCGCAGGCCCTCCACCAGATCGAGTGCCCGATGCGTGCAGGGGAACGCCTGCGGATCAAACTTCGCCGAGAGTTCCGTCACGAAATCCTCGTTCACGTCCCGCTCGGACAACACCGGCTGCTCGGGCTTCGACAGGCGGAGCAGCGTGAACTTCTGCGTGTTCGGTTGCTCGGCCCCGCCCGCCACAAGCCGGTTCACAATCTTCAGAGCCTCGCCGAACGAACTGGTCTCACCCCAGCGATCGCGCATCGACAGACTGTCGTCGAGCAAGACGACATGATGCGCACGCGCCCCGCGAAAGATCGACATCTGCGACGGATCGAGAATCAGCCGCGAGATCAGCAACACGATCGCGGCCACGATCAACAGCCGCAACAACAGCAGCAGTAGCTGTTCGAGCAGCAGCCGACGCCGGTTCCGTTGCTGACTGGCGAGCAAGAACTCCATCGCGGCAAACCGCACGCGCCGAAACCGCATCCGATTGATGAGATGGATGATGATCGGCGACGCCAGCAGCATCGCACCGCCGGCGACAAACGCCGGATTGAAAAAGTGATTGGCCAGCCAAGCGGTCATGTTGCTTTCTGTCCCGGCATGCGGAAGAAGTCAGACACACGACACGAGAAGCCCGGCAGATCATCGCCACCGAGCAGTTCCGCATCACCCTCAAGCAACAGCATCGGTTTTCCCGGTCGATGGACCGCGACATCCTTCGTTTCCGGATCGACCACCCAAACCAGTTTGACTCCGAACGCGAGGTATTCATCCACCTTGGCCGCGACGCGGTTGACGCGATCTGATGGCGAGAGAACCTCGACGGCAACGAGGGGCGGAATCGTCAGGTATTTGCGCAGCAGGCTTTCAAACTCAGCCGGGTCGCTCAAGGACTCGGCGTAGTAACTCACATCGGGACCGCGAACCGTATCGGGGTTCTGTTCCACGACGACACCAGCGTCGTTCGAGAGGACAAAACCAACGCCACTCGCGTCGGCATAAAGCCGCAGGATGTGAGTGATTTGCGCTGTCAGGAATCCGTGCCACGGAATCGGTGGTGGCATCTCGATGACCTTTCCTCGTTTGAGTTCAAAGAAACGATCCGCGTTCTCAGGCCGCCGCACCCATTGAGAAAACTCGTCGGCAGTGATCAGCCTCCCGTCTGAGACCACGGTTCGAAACGTGACCGCCGGTGCAGCCGCACTTTGTCGAGAGATCGTTGTGGACATGATAAATCTCGGTTCTGCAATCAAACTCGCAGGGTGGGAATTGCCCACTGTTCGTTCCATCTAATCAATTGGCGGGCACAACCCAATTGATGGCTAAATGATGCTATTTCTCGTTCTTCGGCTTCGGCTGTCTGCCCCGCTCTAATTCTTTGACTGTGTTGCCTAACAGATTTGAAAACGTAACTACGCTCGGATCAGAATCGACGTTGTAATTTGGATCTGCGAGATACTTTATCGCATCACGATTTAACCAGCCGGGGTCAAAATTAGCGGCGTAGCGTACCCCCGGATCATGAACAATTTCTTTAATGCGACCACCCGTCGTTTCAAACACACGCGTTTCGACTTCCTTGGCACCAAACTTATTCCTTGATCGGAACTTGATCGCGCAGATTCTACGCACGCCACGTTGAGCATGAGCCGTGGTGGATTGATTCCACGCTTCTAATTTCTCTTCAAGTTCTGCCGATCGAATCAATGCGTACCAAAGGCGCAATTCATTACCCGCTAACCCAATTGGCGCTGGTTTTCGAGACCATCCAATTACCTTGACTCCACGCTTCTCTAACGCCGCGACATCAGAATCGACGACGCTCTTTTCCTTCTCGATTCTGGCGATGTTTGATTTGAAGGAATCGAGCTTTCGGTCGTACAGCAATTGGAGGTCTACCGCTGGATACCAATGCAACTCTTCGTAAACTCCGTCGTCGAGATTCTCTTTTAATCAAGACGAGACCATCGCCTTGTCGTTGTTTTTTGATTCTGCCGCAACCACGATTGAACCTTGCGCTGGCCGCAGTTCCGGCACGACATTGTTCGCAGGTTGACTGACGGTAGGTGGTGCGCCTTTTTTTATGGAGACCGTTACTTTTGGTTCGGCAGTTTTCTTTTTTGGACTTGGATCTGGCTGTGACAGTGACTGTTGTGCGACGTTTGTTTTAGGTTGACTGGCGATTCGCAAGGCACGCGTCTTAGTTGACGCAGTTATTGACGGCGGAACAGGCGAATTAACAAAAATGTAACGCCAACACAGTACCAGCGCGACAAATGACACCAGCGCAACAACAAATTGTCTTGAGCCAATCCGCGACGATGGAGTATCCACATTTGTAGATTGCCGCCCAAGAGACGATTGAAGTTCCTCTTCGAGTGTTTGACGTACCATTTGTGGTAAGTGTGGTTCTGCGGGACGCGACGACTCCTCGCCTGCTGGCTGAATAGGCCGACACTTAGGACAAAGTGTGAGCCCAACGGTGGACGGGACAGAGTAGGTCTTTCCACAACATGGGTATGTCCAATTTACCCTAGCACTCATTTTCTCTCGTCTCCGAAATGTCGCGTAGTCTGTGCTAGACCAAATGGATGGTGCATCAACGACTGGAACGGGCGATTGCATTGCTCATCGGTCATCGTTTCTAGTTCCTCACCGAGTGTCTCATGCCAACGCGGTGTGTGAGGTAGTGGGCCAGGGCCGCGTCGAGGTGTTCGCTGGTGCGGATAGTTTGGTAATCGATCATTTGGCGGGCACAGTTGCGGCGGAGGTCTTCGACGAACTGTTGCACCGCCTGCTGATAGCCCTCACGCAGGGAACGCGGATCGCAGATCAGGTCACCCATTTCTTCCATGCCCTCAAACTTCGTCGTGCCCGCGTAGGTGAAGTCGAGTTCCTCGTCGTCCATGACGTGGAAGACCATCACGTCGTGGCCGCGCGTGCGCAGCAGTTTCAGCCCCTTGAACAGACCGGTTCGGTCCACGAACAGGTCAGACACGAGTACGATCAGGCCGCGCCGAGTCTGCTCGTCGGCGACCTGAGCCAGCATCTGATAGAGGTCGGTTTTCTTGGCGGGCTGCTCGCGATCGAGCGACGCAAGGATCGCTTGCAAATGGTTCTGCTTGCTGCTGGACTGGACTCGCGCGCGGATCACGTCGTCGAACGTGACCATGCCGACCGAGTCCTGTTGCCGCAGCAGCAGGTACGCCAGCGAGGCCGCGATCTGGCAGGCGTACTCGTGCTTGGTCAGCTTCGTCGAACCGAACAGCATCGACTCGGACAGGTCTACGAGCAACGTCGTGCGGAGGTTGGTTTCCTCCTCATACTGCTTGATGTAGTAGCGGTCGGTCTTGGACCAGACCTTCCAGTCAATGCGGCGGATGTCGTCGCCCGGCGCGTATTCACGGTGTTGAGCGAACTCAACCGACTGACCGAAGTACGGGCTGCGATGGAGGCCCGACAGAAATCCCTCGACAACGTTGCGCGCGAGTATCTCCAACCGGGCGATGCGTGCGACCGCTTCAGGCGGCAAAAATCTTCGCGAGTTTTGGGTCACGAGTCAGCTCGCCTTCCTTCGACGGAGTGGACTTGATGAGTTGTTCGACGATCGAGTCACTGGTGATCCCTTCGCTCTCGGCGGAGAAATTCACGACCAACCGGTGCCTGAGAACGGGAGCGGCCAACGCCTGAATGTCGTCGGTCGAGACATACGTCCGCCCGTTGAGCAGTGCTCGCGCCTTGGCCCCGAGCAGCAGGAACTGCACCGCGCGGGGACCGGCTCCCCAGCTCAGTTGATCGGTGACAAACTTCGGGATGCCCTCCTCACCCACGCGAGTCTGGCGCACCAGTGCCAGCGCGTAATCGACGACGTGATCGCTGACCGGAACCTGACGGACGAGCTTCTGCAACGCGATGATTTCATTCGCGTCGAGAACCTTGTCAATCTCATCCAATTGCAGTGAGGTCGTGCGTTTGGCGATCTGCCGCTCTTCTTCAAAGCTCGGATATTTGACGAAGACTTTGAACATGAAGCGGTCCTGCTGCGCTTCCGGCAGCGAATACGTTCCTTCCTGTTCAATCGGGTTCTGCGTGGCGAGCACGAAAAACGGGTCGGGCAGCACGTGCCGCGTTTGACCAACTGTGACCTGTCGTTCCTGCATCGCTTCGAGCAGCGCCGCCTGAGTCTTCGGCGGCGTGCGGTTGATTTCGTCGGCGAGAACCATGTTGTGGAACAGCGGCCCGTTGATGAAGCGGAACTCGCGCTTGCCCGTCTCGCGATTCTCTTGCAACACGTCGGTTCCGGTGATGTCGGCGGGCATCAGGTCGGGCGTGAACTGCACGCGAGAAAACGTCATCGACAGACACCGAGCCAGCGTGCTGATCATCAACGTCTTGGCCAGTCCTGGCACCCCTTCCAGCAGGCAGTGACCGCGACTGAAGAGGGCGATGAGCAACTGTTCGATCACGAGGTCCTGTCCCACGATCACTTTCGACATCTGCTCGCGGATGGAAGCGTAGGCTTTGCCGAGTTTGTGAATGGAGGCTTCGATCTCAGCCTGTGACACGGAACCAGCGGACGCGTGGTCCGAAGACGATGCGGAGTCGCTCATGGCGCGGCGGTCTCTCGAAGGGAGTCGATGATTTTTGGCAGTGATACAACACGAGTGAGCGGTCGAATCGTAGCGGCACACCGGACGAGACGCGACCCCCGCGTTCGAGCGCGACTGAAGGGACAATTCCGGCTAATGGCCCGGTGGCAATGTTGCATCGAGCCGTTCGATCAACGCGGCTGTCACTTCGCGCTGTTGTCCCGATACGTCGTTCACTTCCCAATAGTCTTCGGGTTTGGCGAAGAGTTGGACCGACGGTTCCAAGTCACCTGGTGCCACGTCGTTCGCCTCTTCAGATTCACGAACGAGACAGCTCCACTCGGCAGTCCGAATCCCGCGCGCGCCTGCTCCGTCGGTGAAGCAGATCATTTCGCGAGGCGGCTCGGTCTCGATGAGTTCGTTGAGCAGGCTGCGTCCATCGGTGACTGCGGGCGACAGTGGCAACTGGAAAAAGTCGAGCAACGTTCCTGCGAGATCGGCCGTCTGCACGAGTCGTTGCGAGCGAGTCCCGGCGAACTCGACATCAAACGATTCGGTGTCAAACAATCGCAAGAGCAGCGGCGTGCGCGTGACCTCTTCCACTAGCGAGTGCATCGGGCGCGGGATGACTGGCTGATGAAGTCGTTCGGGAGCGACTTCGATTTCAATTTCGGTCGCGTCTTCAACGAGTGCAACATCGCTCGACGAAGCAACCATTGCCAGCGATGCCTCTGCGAGTGACTCGTTATCATCGAGCGACGTGACAAGGGATCGCGGGCCGGGTTCCTTCGTCCAATCGCAACCGCGTGCGGCAACGAGTATGACGAGCGTTGGCTCGTGCGCGGCGGAAGCCTTCACGGCGGAGAGCAACTCACCGAACCAGTGATCGAGCAGCGACACATAGCCCGCGTAGACGGCGGGATGTGTTCCCCAGTTGTCGCGCGTCACGGCACTCATGTCGCAGCCGCGTTCTTCGTAATCTTCAAAGTAGAGCGTGGCAAAACCCTCGGGCGGCAACCACGGCTCGGGGACTCCGGCGGAATGCAGCCACACGATGCGTGATGCTGTCCCGCGTGGCTGAGTCAGCGTGCTACAGGCGGCTCGAACCAGCCGTGCGAACGGAATTTCATCGGGCTTGGGATCGGAGTCATGTTGGGCCGCGATCGTCGCGAGCGAGGTCGTCTTCAACAGCAAGGACCACGGCAGAGCAGCGGCCTCATGCAGCAGATGCAACTCAATACCCGCCGCTTCCGTGACGCTCGACCAGTCCGATTTCAACGCGTCAGCGTGCGCGGACGCATCACGCGGAAGCCGTCCCGTGCCGAGACTCATTCCGACCGACGCACCGATGTGTTCGGCAAAGTGACGATCAAACACAACGGATTCAGATGCGAGGCGGTCGAGATGCGGAGTCTCGATCCATTCATTGCCATAGCAACCGAGGACCGAGGTAGCGAGGCGGTCTAACGCGACGACGATAGCCTGCATGATGAAGGTCTCTCTCCAGCGAGGTTGCGCTCACACCAACGTCGCCTCACCGGTTCGCACGTCGAGACCCCGCTCGAAGGTTGCCACGAACAACATCGTAGGACGAACAACACCGTAGGATGGGCACTCTTGCCCGTCCGGATTTCGCGAGACCACACGGCACACAGGACAGGCAAGAGTGCCCATCCTACAAATCGCGACGCCGAGAAAACTCCGGCGTCGGAAGCGGAAGTTGCCCCACGACAACCGATTCACGCGGCAACCAGATCGAGATCACGCCGCCAGCGCGGACTGGCCAAGATTTGTTCGACCTGCATCTCATGGAGCTGGTCGAGCCACGTGCCGTCGAACTCGAAGACCTCGTACATCCGTTGAGACCGGTCGTATCGCGGGTCGGTGGTGGCACCGCGTTCGTGGGTTCTGGAGAATTGACTCGGCACGATCAGCAACCAAGTGCGATCTGCGGCCCGTTCCCAAGTTGGCTTCGTCCAGCGAAAACCCACATCCTGCAAATCTGCTTGAATCATCCGTCGGCCTCCTTGCCAGTGTGATGTCCGCGATCCAAGCCCTTGAATCGCCCGATTCCATTCGGGCCGGGATTATCCGCACGTCCCCCGCCCGCAGTCAACGGCGGAAGGAAAGTTTGAGGGAAAGAGGCGTCGTCGTTGTGTGGCCCTGCGGCAAAATCACGAAGTTCATTTGACAAAGTAGCCCTGTCGCGGAGCGACAGGGAGCGCGGCGTAGAGTGCAGGTTCATCGACGAATCGGCTTCGTCCGTAATCTGCGGTCTCTCTTGTACTCGCGCTGCCTGTCGCGGAGCGACAGGGTTACCTTGTTGAAAATGCATCGTGCTGCTGAAGGCTGCGGCCGAAGTGGAGCTCGATCTTCGACGCTTGGCCACCGAGCGTGATCGTCCCCGTGAGCGGATCGTAGTCGGCATTGAGGAGGCGGTCGTAGCGAAGGTTCTCGCGATAGCCGATCGTCTCACCGGTGGTGCCACTCAAGACCTCAATCGCCAGGCTCTGTTGGTTCGCGTTGGTGCGATTCTTGACGACGCTGTAGGTGACGAGAAACGGGACTCGACAACGCGGGAACGGAATCGACGTGCGCGCGGCGATTGCTCGCTTCCACAGCAAACGCCCCGTCGCGCGGTCAAACGCATAGATGTCATCGCGCAAGTGACCACCGGAGAACGGCGTGTCGTTCACGGTGTGGTTGTAGTGCGCCGTCGTCACGGACGGGACCTGCCGCCAGATGCTCACGTAGTAACGGTCACGATCGGTCACGACTCGGAACGACCCCAATCGCGCCAGCTCAGAGTCGTCGAGCTTCAGGCTGACTTGCACTCGTCCGCGCGGGACATCGAACACTCGGAGAGTACCGTCCATCCCGAACAGAGCGAACTCCCCCTGCCCCATGTCATGCGTGAGGTTTCGTTCGCCGACCGGCTCACTGACTTCGGGCTTGTCCTTTAAAAGGTCGAGTATCTGCAATCGACGCCCCTCCGGTGTGGCGACGACTCCCACGACGTGCCGCCCATAGGCGACCTGTGATTGGCGCGGATCGAAGCCGGGGCGAACGGTCTTGAGTTTGCGACCGGTCGCCGTCTCGAAGACTTCATACGTGCTGCGGTCGGGACTCTGCACCGCCATCGCCAAGTGGTCTCCGGTCACTTCGAGTTGCTCATTCGCAGCGCGATCGGGAGAACCCAGAGTCAGCGTCCGCTGCCAGAGCAACTCGCCATCCAACGGATCGACAACGAACAGTCGATTGCGCCACAAGAACGAGGCGAACGTCGGGCCGAACGGGCCAGGTACGGTCGGACTGCTGCGGTCTTGAAGCTCGAACGGAAGCTGCTGCCAGACCGGTGCATTCTCGCCGAGTTGCAGAGCCGAGAAACCGGCCGCTCCATGCACGAGACCGATCGGAATCAAGTGCCCTGTCACAGCCAGTTTTTGTCGCTTGGGCCAATCGTTAGGAACGGCGAGTCGCACAGACCCGCGTGGCAACATCGTCCGGCGGTCCATCACGACGACGTTTTCCTCGCGGCCATTTCCACGTGGAAACGATTGAATCTCGAACTCAAACGTGTGTTCGTTGGCCAGCTTGAACTGCCGATTAAACAGAGGAGTTCTTTCGGATCCACTTCGCCCAAAAGCGTTGCTCAGACGGCCTTCCAATTCGGGGCGCCAGACGTAGTCTTCGTCAGCGTTGGTGTCACTGATTGCGACGCGGTCCACATTCCATGCGGGAGCTTGGGTGCGCCGCCACACGTCCCGCGCGGGACGACCTTCCGGGAGACCCGCCACGTACTCCGCTCCAGTCATTCCGCGTGGCAGATTGACGTGCGCGAACTCCGTGGCGAGCGACTCCAACTGCTCTGCCGCGTCGTCGAGAAACCCGGCTCGTTCCCAGAGTTCACTCAATCGAACGGCCGCATCCGCTGCGACGACAGGATCGCCCGACATCCTGTTGCGCAACAACAAAGTCTCGGTGGCTTGAGTCTCACCGTTCTGTTCGAGCTGATTCGCGAGCCTGAGTCGCACCGGCCTCACGATCGCGGTGTCATCGAATGCTCGCACAAAGCGCCGTTGGGCGTCCGGCTCCTGCGCGGCGAGAGCCTGCTCGAACCATGCCCCTCGCGAATGCGGTAACGCCACATCACCCGCCGAAGTCACTCGCGCGAGTCGCATCCACACGGCAGGCGAGATCGACCACAGGCCATCGTCCGGAGGCGAATATCTCAAGCCGGACGGCAGTCGAAAGACATCCTCGACGAGACGCTCCGCCTGAGGATCACGCTCTCCACGCGGCAGGTGTCGGATGCGACCCGCTAGAAAATGAAATCGCTCTTCGGGTGTCTCGATCAGTCGTTCTAGCCGATCGCAATCTTCCTTCGTCGGCGCAGCGGAACCGTCCAGCTTGGCGAACAACAACTGCTTGAGATGCCGCCTCGCCCGCAATCGCTCCGCCGCTGGCAACTCGCCTTGATACACGCCCAATAGCCGCTCCTCGGCAGACTCCGCCCGACCGTTCGTCAAGTCGATCTCGGCCAGAACCAGCTCACGTTCCGCGCTCGTTCGCTGCGCGGCCAACGGTGAATCGAGTTCCGCTCGCACGTGGTCGGTCTGCGGGAACGCCAGCAACGTGCGCGGATTCAGCGAGTAGACCTGATTCCCCGCCGCAATGAGATGCCCGAGTGGAACGGGACTGCTCAGCAGCGAACTTCCCACGTTGCGGCCCGTCGCCATATCGAGTGTTACCAATCGTCCCTCTTCAACGGGTAGCACGAACCGATCACCAAAGCAGAGTCCCCGACCAACAGTCGCTCCCGTCGAGCTGCTCCAAATCTCCGAGCCATCTGCCAGCGAAAGGGCCTGACAACTCTGCCGCCCCACAATCAGCACACGTCCCTCCACGATGTGACTCACATACTCGCCATCGCGCCGGAGCGAGGTCCAAACCGTTTTGCCCGTCGCTTGATCGAAGCATTGAACACGGCTTGATCGAGGAGGGAGATAAACGAGACGCCCTGCCGCCATCACGACATTCGACGCGAACCCCGCTTGGCCATGAATCGGTGGCAGATAATCGCCACGTCCGCGCACTTGCGGCAGGTCATCGACATAGACCACCCACAACAACTGCCGCCTCGCCAAATCGAAGGCAACCATCAGGCCGGTATTCGTCGGAAAGACCACCACCCCATTGGAACGCGCGGGAATACAGGCTCGAAATTGTCGATCCACGTCCATGCCATTCGAGCGTGCGGGGATGCAGACCGGCTGACTCCAAATGGTCACTCCCGAACTGGGGTCCAAAGAAGTGAGATGAATCTCCCCCAACTGCTCCGTCACGCACATTAATTCTGTCGATCCCGGCAGCGGGACTCCGAGAAACGCGGCTCGCCCCGACGCGGGCTTAGATAGAGGCGAAGTTGAACTCGATGGATTCGTTTCAGTAGCAACCGTGCCGCCAGCGACGCCCTTCGATGTGGCCGCAGGGCATCCGTCGTTGACCCACGCGAGACGCGGATTCACAGATTCCGCAGCGTCCACGGAAACGGCCATCAAGCAGTTGCGAACTCTGGACCTCGGGCTTTGGGGCCGCTCATTGCCATCGACCAAGTCCTCATCGTCATCGGACGCTGCGACTTCAGTAATCACGTAAACAAACCGTCCGTCCGAGGACAGCATCCCCGTTCGTGAGTTCTCAAACCAAGCCTCCGCCGTCGTATAGAGGGAGGGTATATTCGAGGATATTTCCGCCCCTCGCCGGCCAGTTGCGTCTTCGCGACCACGTCCGCTCACGGTCATCGACGGTAAATCACACGGAACTGACCAAGCAACCTGCCCATCGGCAGCATGAATGGCTCGCAGCTCTCCAATGCTCCGGAAAATGATTTTGTCCCGAACCACGATCGGGAACAAAGCACAACAGGCCTGTCGATCCGAGTCTCGCTGTCGTACTTCAAACTGTTTCAGAAGCTGCTCGGCTTCCGGCCGCCGCTGCGCTGAACGGGTATCTGCAGTCCAGGATGCCCTCAGCAACGGAGTACTTCCGCGAACCACCCGGTTCCGTTGCCCATCACCTCCACCCAACATCCATCCGAATTGGAAGAGATCGCCTGCAACGGAGGATTTCGAACTCCAGGGAAAGTCCGGATTCGACGCCTCCAAACGTGTCGCGGCCCCAACGATCTCTTTCGATGAAGAGACTCCCAAGCTCAAAGCATCCTGCCCGTGCGTTGACTCCACACTCAATGTCCGTGCGTTACGACGAAACGACTCGGTGATTCGCGCCGTGTGAGCTGGCTCACGGAGAACTCGATTCACCAGAGCGATGGCGAGATCGAACTCACCGCGATCTTGCCAAACGGCAATCGTTCGCTCTGCGGCGGAATAGCCCGCGTCCGTCAGAAAGTAACGCTGAACAACGGCCTGCATCCGGACGAAATCGGTGTCGGCCTTGGCTTGCTCAAACAGAGCGTTCGCATCGGCACCAAATTGGCGTTGGTACTGCGCGGCCAGCGAGCCACTCAGCAGACGCTCGGCCTTTCGTTTGGCCGACAGGGTACTCGGCCCAACTCCTTCAGGAACGAAACAGTCGAAAGGTTGATTAAGAACCCACTGCAACAGCGAGATTCCATCGGCGGTCGCCTTCGTACGCAGGCAATCCTCAGCTCGATCCAGTGCGGTCGAGATCGCTCGATCTCGGTAGCACATCGACCACGCCACCAAGTCCTCGTCAGCCGCCGGCACAGAACGAACGCTCAGGCCGAACCAACCAGCCATAAAGCATGGAACCACGACGCACCAACGCCAACTCGTTCGGCGGTGAACCGCATGTCGCACAGAAACGGCACGCGGCGAAACGATCGGAGACTGATCCCCCAGTGACTGCAATGGACGACTACCGGCAAGGCTGACCATCTCAATAGTCCAATACCGAACGGTAGGAATGGACGATCACAACTTCATGGGAAACAAGAATAGACCGGCGAAGCTCGATTAGAGAATAGGCCAAAATCGCAGACAACTCGCAATGCAGAAGACGTTTCCGCCAAAAGGCACGTGGGGCAGATTACAAATCTGCCTCACGCTGAGTTTGGACTTTTGTCGGAAGCGTCAATTCAGAAGGCCGACTCGCAAAACACCATGAATGCAGCAGACTCTCACGAAACCAACAGCCGCGTTCAAGGGTCTGCGCGGCAGAGTATGCTGACACAGACATCAAGTCCGTCGGATCAACCCCACAATGGCTGGGGTAACAAAAAGAAAGCCCCGCCTGTCATGACTCAAGCACGACAAGCGGGGAGACTTCGTTCGCAAATTGTTGTGGTGAAAATCACCTTCAACTCGTGAGAGTTGGTGACCCAAAAATCACCACTTCCAGATCAACCCTTCCGCAGCAACCGCGTCACGGATTGACCGGGGCCATGGTCGTAGCAATCGCTTCCATGCCAGAGCGGCACCCCAGCAGCGTATCTCGCTGCGAGCATCAAGACCTTCTCTTCGGTTCCAGGCTTCGCTGCCGTCGGGCCGCTTGGATCAATTCCGAGTGCCTCGAAATCAATCTCTTCAAATTCGCCGGAAAATTCTGAGGAGTATCCGTCCCCTGAAGTCTCCCCGACGAATACGGATTCTTCCGATTCAACCTCTTCATCAACGTCGTAGTCGAACGACATTCGCCATATCTCCAAGTAAACAGGAACCCAAAAACACGCAACAGTTGAACTTCATCGCCAGATCAGTAGTCAGGCTCTTCCATGCCCCACAACAAACAAACACAGCGGACGCAGCACGCAAATGGTGGCGAAACAAACGGCCGAGATTCGTGGCAATTGTGGATATTGGACGCAGGCGGGACCAGTGGATGAAGCGGGCCTATTCTCTGCCGATTTCAACAAATGTCAACAAGATTTTCTCGAAAACATTTGTTGCCGTCGATTCCGCCGGAGCAAGAAGTCGGCGTGCAGCAGCAACCCGCGTGGAGATCGTCATCCAAACTCGTTAAATCAACTCAAACACGCCTGCAATAGCACGACCGTCGCAACCCGATCTTCATCGATTGTTCGCTGGCGCAAAGTTCAGATACATCTAAACAAGCCGATATCCGATGCCTCGGCAAGCGGTTTCTCATCGCAGAACTCAATGACGAGGACGCTCGACTTCGTACTTTTTGAGCTTGCGGTCCAAGGTCGAGCGTTCGATGCCGAGAATTTGCGCCGCTTGAGACTTGTTCCAGTTAGTCCACGCCAAGGTCGCCAGAATTTGCTCTTGTTCGAGCAAGTCGATCGAGATGGCCCGGAAGCCATCTTCCTTACCCGTCTTGATTGGCTTCATTTCTCCGGCACCAAGTGCGGACAACTGAATATCAGGGGCACCGACCGTATCCGTCGTACACAGGATTACGGCACGTTCAATGGTGTTCTGAAGCTCACGCACATTTCCCGGCCAAGGATAGTTGATGAGCGTCGAGATCGCGGCTGGGGAGATCGCTGTCACAAGGCTGGCGACCCTCTTGGCAGAGCGTTCTACGAAGTGCTTCGCCAAGATCGTGATGTCAGACTTGCGATCTCGCAGTGGCTCAACCATGAGTTCCATCACCTGCAACCGGAAATAAAGGTCCTTGCGGAAGTGCCCCTGCTCGACCGAACGTTCGAGATCGCGATTCGTTGCCGCGACCACTCGAACATCGACCTTCACTTCGGACCCACCTCCCACGCGTTCAAATGGATGACCTTCCAAGACTCTCAAAAACTTCGCCTGAATGGCCGGACTCATCTCTCCCACTTCATCCAGGAATAACGTCCCTGAGTGTGACTGCTCGAACTTCCCCATTTTGCGACCGATGGCACCGGTGAAGGACCCCTTCTCGTGGCCAAAAAGTTCGCTTTCCAGCAGGCTCTCGCTGAGTGCGGCGCAATTCATCGTGACGAACGGGCCGTTCTTCCGAGTACTATGTTCGTGAATCGCACGCGCCACCAACTCCTTGCCGACACCGCTTTCCCCGCGGATCAGCACAGTGGCACCTGTCGGGGCGATTCGTAGGATTCGCTCACGCAGCTTACGAATGGAATCGCTATCACCAATCAGTTCGGTCTCAATCTGAAGTTGCTCGCGCAGAGTTTGGTTTTCGGTCTCCACCCGAGCCAGTCCGGCGGCCAAACGATTTCGTTCGAGAACTCGCTCCAAAGCCAAGGCCATCTGATCTGCGACGGCTAAGGCATATTCGGAGTCGTCCGGGTCAAGGCGGTTGTCGGGGTTCGTCGAGTAGAGTTGAATCACTCCGAACAAACTGTTGCTTGATCGAATCGGCGCGCAGATGATGCTCTCGGCTCGCATGGCACGCAGGCTGTCGCTGGTCTTGAAGCGATCATTGGCGTTCACGTCTTGTGCGACGACCGCAACACGTGTTTCCAAGACAACTCCTGAAAGATAGTCCGATGTTCGTTCAAACGGGCGAGAATCGAGCGACTTGTAGGCGACCAACTCCAATTGACTCGCCGAAGGTGAATGGTTCATCTGCTCCAGCGGGAATAACAGCACCGCACCGATGTCGGCGGAAGTCACCTCGAACAGTCCGTCCAAGACGATTTCCGACAGTGAGCGGATGTCGGGCGCGGCACCCATTCTCAGGCCGAGGCGGACCAACCGTTGAGCCTCCTGACCATCACGGTCGCGCGAGGAAACAGCTTCGGAATCGGTTCTCGAATAGCGTGTCGTCCCGGTGCGATGGACGATTTCGGGCCGAGGCTCGGTGCTGTCAGTCGATGTCACCGAGAGATCGGATGCGGCGACAGGAATCTCGTGCGCCGTGTCAGCATCCATTCGATCACACGATTCGTCCTCGTTGAATGAGCCACGTTTGAAACTAAAGCAAATCTGTGTGTTGCCGAGTTGGAATTGGCGACCTTCGGTGAGGGCCAGATCGCCGATGATTGGCTCCCCGTTCACGCGAGTCCCATTGCGACTCCCAGCGTCGCGCAGCTTCCAGTGTCCGCCCTCGAACAGAATCTCGCAGTGAGTCCGACTGCAAATCTCATCCGGAATCACGATCCGATTGGAAGTTGATCGCCCAATCGTGGTCCTTTGACCGGCCTGAAGCGAGATCAACGTCCCCTCCATCGGCCCGCTCTGCACGAGCAGGAATGCTTCCGCTGTGCCAACCTGTGTTGTGGGTCCGTTGGTGTCTAATCTTGACTGCTTAGTGCTGCTCATGGTTCGGTTCCAGAAACAATGGAAACTTGGCAAAGGCGCCCAATAGACGCCGTGAGTTTGAACAGAGCGGGAGGAGACGCCTGCGACAGTCAGCCCTGAATCGCGGCCAACATACGACGGTTTCACTCCCTTTCGCAACCATGCCCCACCTGAATAAAGCTAGAGGAGGCACCGGCCAACCTCCCCATCGGCCTTTCGACAACGCAACATCGTGAGCCGATGTCGGGTGCATTTTCAAAACATGTTGTGAGCGAATCCCGTTGCGTAAAAGAGGAAGAATTGCAAATTGGTCATTGCGAATTTCCAATTGCAAATTGAAGAACACCTCGCAGCCGATGCCTTCCATTTCGCAATTAGGAATGACTTGTCTTCAGTCTGTGCCGACACCTCGATCGGACCACGGAGCCATCGCCACCGATCACTGCTTGGGTGCGGCGTTCGGCCACTTCCAGCGTCACGGCCGGGGAGCTGACGACGTTGCTGAAGCGATTCTCGCGTGGGGCCTGCCGGTCGATGGAGGCATTCCCGGAGATCGCACTCTGTTGCAGGCGTTCGCTCATCAGGGGATTCACAAGACGGTGGCCTGGCTGATCGCCCACGGTGCGAACGAAAATACGCGCGGATCGGAAGGCCGGATGGCGGCTCACCTGGTGACGGAAAGAAACACCGGACCGACAACGCTTGCCCTGCTCGTCGCGTACGGAGCCGACCTAGCGGCACGCGATGACGACGGCCACACGCCCCTCGACATCGCCAAGCTCAACGGAAAGTTGCGTCTTGTCGAGTGGATCAAGAACCGCGTTCGCCCGAAACGACGGTGACTTGGATTGGCGGTTGAACCATGTCCGATTGCCAGTGGCGAAAATAGTTCACGTTGAGAATTCGCGACCATCGCAAGTTGCTGACGATCTCGCGACACTGGTCTCATGCTTTGGAGAAATTCTTACACCCGACCCCTGCCTTTGTTAGACCGTTGAAACGAGAAACACCATGACTGCGATGCAAAGTGGCGAGTCGGCAACGAAGGCGGGTTATCAGAAAATTCTGGTGGCCACGGATTTTTCACCGGGTTCCGAAGCGGCACTGGATCAGGGCGTCTGGCTCGCGAAACAATCCGGGGCCAAGCTCGTCCTGGCTCATACCCTTCCCGATCTGCGGCAACTGGTCATGACTCTGCCGGTGGAAGCCCGTCGAGACTTTTTCTATGGCGATGGAGACCTGTTCGATAAAGAAGTCCGGCGCGATTCCGACGCCGAGCTGCAACAGTCGATCACCAAGCTCAATGTTCCCGAGATTGCCATCACGTTTGAGACGCTGCTGGGAACGCCCTACTTTGAAATCACGCACGCCGTGCAGCAGGAAGGTTACGACCTAGTCCTGGCCGGAACTCGTGGACTGTCCCCATGGAAGCAATTCTTCGTCGGGAGCACCGCCAGGCGTCTGGTTTCCACCTGCCCGTCGTCCGTCTGGATCGTCAAGAACGGACATCGCTGTGCCCCGAAAGTTGTGCTGGCGGCCACCGATTTTTCCGACAGCAGTCTCAAGGCTGTTCGGGAGGGGCTGCGAGTGGCTCAGCAGGCCAAGGCCGAGTTCCATCTACTGCATGTCATCGAAGAACTCGACGAAGAACTCATCAAGCGATCTCCGCATGGAAGCCCGATGCGCAAGGACATCAATGATTACTCGCGGCTACGTCTGGAGTCGTTCGTTCGGTTGCTCGATACGAAACCCGATCAAGTCCACCTGCACTTGTCCCTCGGAACCGCCTGGCAGGGGATCGCCCGGTCGGCTCAGTGTCTCCATGCGGATCTCGTCGTGATTGGAACGCTGGGTCGAACCGGCATGTCTCTACTGCTTGTCGGGAACACAGCGGAAAAGGTTCTGGAGACGTGCGACAGCAGCATCCTGACGGTGAAGCCAGACGGATTTGTTTCACCCGTCGATCCGACATTCCGAGTCTTGCATCTGGAATGATGCGGTACGTCGCGATCTCTCGAAGCGGGTTCTCAGAGGCTATCCGGAAAGAAACGGCCTATTTTCAGGTTGCCACGGTCTCGGCTTTGCGTGGCCGTGCTTCGGCCGTAGTGAAGACACGGCCACGCAAAGCCGTGACCGTGGCAACCAAGGCAATACAGGCTGGCCGTTTGCGATCCACTCCAGTTCTCGAACAGCCTCTCAGTTCCTTCAGAACTGGCGGATCACGCCGCCGACGAGGCCGATGATCTTAACCTTGTTGGCGTAGACCGACGGCAGGCTGCGATTGAACGATTCCAGACGGACTCGACGGCGCTCGCGGTAGTCGCGTTTGACGGTCGCTCCCGCGCCGTCCACGACCGCCAGGACCAGTTCCCCGTCGCGGCAATCGGCCTAGCGGCGGCTGGCCAGATACTCCCCTTCGACAATGCGATCGTCGAGCAGTCCGTGGCCGACGACGCGCACGCAGCAATGAGACCTCAAGGCGAAGAGGCCCCCAAATTCGATCCGTGCGGTCGGCTCGGGGAGCAGTTGCAGCGGTTGCTCCTTGGAAACGTGACCGATTAGCCGCAGCGCGGCCTGCGGTTGCGGCGGCTCGGTCAGTTAGATCGCCCGCGACATCCCGGCCTCGCGTGAGATCAGCCCCTTCTTTTGAAGGAATGGCGAGACGACGCGACGTGCCATCCGACTTCGGGATCATGACACAGCCCGGTGGGCCCGGTTGGTACTCCCCCTGCAAGACGCAATGCACCGCCGCTCGCAGTTCACCCGCGGTTGAATGGAAGGCGGCTCCGCCGCGTGAGAAAGCGGGACTGAGGTCCCGCTCTCCAAGGGTTGAAGAAGGGGGGCGGGGCTGGGTGATGAAAAGTTCCTCATGACAGAGGACGAGCGTCGGCGGGATTTGTTGCGCAAGGGGCCGGGGTCAGGCACTTCGGAATTGGCCGAGTTCAGCCGTTGTTTCTCAGAAACTTTGCTCGGCCAATTCCGAAGTGCCTGACCCCGGACGTGGAAGACGCCTGGCTTGCGAAACAAAACCCGCCCGATTCCATCGATCGCAAATCCGTGTGCAACCTCAAGTTTTCTTCACCTCAGAGTGGCTCAAACCCAAGGCGACCAGATCATCCACTTCACTGAGCCGAAAATTCCCTCCCAATGCCACTCTACGCCGTTAATCCTTTTTGCAACTCGTTACAGAATCAAGAAATCGGCTTTACGTCTCGACGTAAGTCAATTTGCTCGTCAGCTCGATTTGGTTTCACGACGAGCAGATCACCGTGACTTAAAGTGACTCGCCGTCAGGATGAATCAGCCTGACAATCGAAAATCAGTTACGTCGAGGCTGTTTTCACAAATCGTGATTCGCAATGAGTTTGAGAAAAGGGTTAACGGCGTAGAATGCCACTCCCTGAGATTTGGCGTGACGACCGAGTCGCTCCAAGCCCTGACAGACCCGCGCGAGCTGTTCACACGCCGCTTCTTGTCGTGCTGCGACCAGCGTCAGGCCGGTGGCATACGGCTCCCCCGACAGCACGAGCTTCCGCGATTGCTCGGGACAATCGAGAAACAGCCCATCAGGAATCGCCCGCGTCCCATCCCCCGGCTCCCGTCTCCGCCGCGAGCAACGCATAAATCGCCCCCGCAGGATGGGCATGTAGCGTGACATCGGCCGTCGCCAACAGCTCGACCCGCACCCGATAAACCCGAGCCAACTAATTCTACTGTCCGTTTTAAGTTCTTCGCTGGTTTCTGAATTGCGGCAGGATGTTACGAGCTTCATAGCGTGCGGCTTGTGCGAGTTCGTTTCGTTGGAGCCAGCGTTGGTCGGTGGCGGTGACGTGGGAGTTGGTGTTCGATGGGAGCTGGTGTTCGATGGGAGCCGCGATCAGGCGGCGGGCTTGAGGGACCGTCATCGCGGGGGTCGGTATTTTTTCCCCGCCGGGTCTCCTCCGTGTAGTACAAAACCGTGAGGAACCACGCGGCGATCAGCGACAGGGTTTGGTGGTGATGCCACACGAGCCAGTTGCGGACTTGGTAGTCGCCCAAGCCTGCTTCGCTTTGGCCGCGTTGGAAGCATTCTTCGATGCGGTGTTCGGCCTTGGCGACGCGGGCGAACTCGAGGAGAGCGGTGGTGTGGGCGGCGGCGTTCGAGAGGTAATCGTCGTGCTGGAAGGTTCCCTCCGACTGATGTTCGCGCGTGATGAACAGCATCTCGTCCGGGCCGGTGCCGCCCGTCGGTGTGCGGGCTTGGACGCGGCGCAGCGTGGCATCAATCGTGAGCGGTCCCTGCTCGCCATCGCGCACGTTCAGCGTGGTCCACGCGGACTCGGGGAGCGCCGCGCACCAGCGATCGACGCGCTGCCACGGCACCTTCGGATGGCGTCCGCGTCCCGAGTATTCCGACGGTGGAACGTCGGCGTCGCGGATCAGCGTGTTCGAGGGAACCGCGAGCAAATAGCGTTCGTCGCGAGTCCGCAACGCCTCACGAAACGGCCCGCAGCGGCCCATTTCATCGTCGCCCGTGACCCAGCCATGCGGCAGCCACGAACCGCTTTCGTCGAGCATCTCCAACGCCTGTTCGTGTCGCGTTTGGAACTTCACGTCCTGGGGGACTCCCGCCGCGCGACAGCGCGCGCGATCCTTCGTCCACTCCTGGGGCAGGTACCGTCGCACGTTGACCAACGCGTGCTCACGACGCGACACGTAGCCCATGTAGATCCCCACCTGACAGTTATCGACCTTGCCCTGCCGACCGCTTCATTGCCGCGCGACCCCCACCGACTTCGTCGCCTTCTTCGCGAAGGCCGACGGGTCGAACACGATCACGCCCTCGGCTTCGCCGATCCGCTGACCGACCTGCCGCGCCAACTCTTGCAGCAACGGCGCGTACTCCCACGGCGACTCACCGACGAACTGCTGCATCTGCTTCCGGTTCTGCCCGTAGAAGTACGCGATCCCCTCGCCGGTCTTCCGTTCCAAACTCGACAACAACCCCGCCGAATACTCCACAAAATGCCGCCGCTGCGCCGCCTCCGTCAGCGCCCCCACAAACGGCTCGACAAACTGTTCGAGTCGCTCCGAAACCCCGACCCAATCCTCGGCCGACACCCGCGTCTGGGCCAACAACTCCTCACGCCGAACCTCACATCGCCCATCCATGGCAGTCTCCCTTCCTGGTTCAACAAAACCCCGAAGAGATGATCACACAAAATCTTAGATTCGATAAAGACCAACGGACAGCAGAACTAAAGCACGGCAGATTAAAGCACGAGCGCCACCTTTCACGTGTTCAGATCACCGAGGAGTCCATGTCATGAGACCGAAAGTCGGAAGTCAAGACAGTGTGAAACAAGGGGCCGAGTACTCGGCGCGAGCCTTCTCTTTGGCGGCCCACACAGAGTAGTCTCATCCGACGGCGGCGGTGCTTGTTCGTTGAGTTGCCTCATCAATGTCTGAGAGTGCCTATTTCTGAGGCGGCAGATGACTTGATGGAGAGAGTCCTTTCTTCAATTGAACTGCTGGCGAAGTTGGACCAGCTGCCATTTTCCACTGGATTGGTAAGTTCCTTCTGCCTTTAACGTTTGCCGACGGCCAATCACACTTCAGGAGAACCCGATTTGGTACGCCGGTTGCCTCTTTACGCTTTTCCAGTGTGACGGATTCACTGTTTCGTGCGGTTAGAGTTGTTTTCAGTTCGTCTTAAACGTGGTCATTTCATGCGTCTCGACAACTACTCCATCGATGGATTCTATGACGAGATGTTCGATACGCGAGGAGAACCTCGCGGAGGTGCGAGCGCGTTGGCTAGGCGGCTGGCTTCGCTGTCGGATGGCGAGCTGGTGCGCAGGCAGCAGGCAGCAGACCTGACGCTGCTCAACATGGGAATCACCTTTGCCGTTTATGGAAACGAAGCCGGGACGGAAAAAGTCTGGCCATTCGACATCGTGCCTCGGATCGTCGATGCCACCGAATGGAACACGATCGAACGTGGATTGAAGCAACGCATCATGGCCTTGAACATGTTTGTGGCTGATGTCTACGGCGAGCAGCGAATTCTGAAGGAAGGGATTGTCCCACGCGAGTTGCTGTTCTCTGCGCCGTGCTACCTGCCGCAGTGTGTGGGCCTGAAACCTCCCGGTGGCGTGTGGTGTCATGTCGTCGGAACAGATTTGGTTCGCGATGCGGACGGTGAGTTCTACGTTTTGGAAGACAATCTGCGGTGTCCGTCTGGCGTTTCCTATGTCATCGAAAACCGGGAGGTGATGAAGCGCACGTTTCCGCAGATTTTCGGAGGTCTGCGGATTCAGCCCGTCGAAGACTATCCCGAGCGGTTGCTCGAAACGTTGCAGCACGTCGCACCGATGAATGGACACGCCCCCAAGGCGGTCGTGCTGACTCCGGGGGTCCACAATTCGGCCTACTTCGAGCACAGTTTTCTCGCACAGCAGATGGGCGTCGAACTCGTGGAAGGCTCCGATCTGGTGGTCTCGGATGGCTACGTCTGCATGAGAACCACCCAGGGATTGCAGCGTGTCGATGTGATCTACCGCCGCATTGATGACACGTTTCTTGACCCACAAACGTTTCGATCAGACTCGACGTTGGGAGTGCCAGGACTGATGGATGTTTATCGCAACGGCCGCGTCACGCTGGCCAATGCACCGGGAACGGGCGTGGCGGACGACAAGGCGATCTATGCGTACGTCCCCAAGATCATCCAGTTCTACCTCGACGAAGAGCCGATTCTGAACAACGTGCCAACGCGGATTTGTAGTGAACCGGATGACTTGCAGTACGTGCTGGAACACCTGAGCGAACTGGTCGTCAAGCCGACGAACGAATCGGGTGGTTATGGAATTTTGATCGGTCCCCGCGCTACGGCAGATGAACTTCGGGCGTGTCGAGATCAGATCAAAGCGAATCCTCGCAACTACATCGCTCAGCCGGTGCTGTCGTTGTCGCGCGTACCAACGATTGTGGACGACCACCTCGAAGGAAGGCACGTCGATTTGCGGCCTTACGTACTGTATGGCAAAGACATTTTTGTACTGCCAGGTGGTTTGACGCGCGTGGCCCTCCGAAAAGGTTCGCTGATTGTAAACTCCTCACAGGGTGGAGGAAGTAAGGACACGTGGGTCCTCGCCGAACCGGCTCGCGAGGAGTTTGCCCGACGCGTGGACGCTTCC
>JAYVOX010000346.1:0-1729 GCA_043757695.1 Schlesneria sp. | reverse complement strand
ACATGGGCGATCTCGGCCCCGGTCGGCTCGAACAGCGCCTGAATATGCTGGGCGCGGTGGAAGATAACTTCATCGGCTCACAGCGAGGTGATTCGGGGCAAGCTCACAAGGACGTTTACAAGAAGGCCGTCAATCTGATGACCTCCAAGCAAATGGCTGCTTTCAAGGTTGGCGATGAGAAGAAAGAAACCTTGGACATGTACACCGGAGCGCCAGCGCAAGCGGGTGCGATGATGGGCAACGGCGGTCAGTTCGGCCGCAGTCTGTTGATGGCTCGCCGATTGGTTGAAGCGGGTGTGCCATTCGTTGAAGTCGATTTCGGCGGTTGGGACTTGCACGCCAACGTCTTCGAGACGTTGAAGAATCAGCGTCTGCCGGCCCTCGATGCCGGTATCGCGGCCCTGACGACCGACCTCAAGCAGCGTGGCATGTTGGATGACGTGGTGCTGGTGTGGATGGGCGAGTTCGCTCGTACTCCGCGCATCAACCAAGATGTCGGCCGCGATCACTGGGCGGCAAGCTGGTCGGTCATGATCGGCGGAGGTGGACTCAAGGGTGGCGTTGCTGTCGGCGAGACCGATAAGGACGGCGTGTCGGTCGCCAGTAGCCAGAGCTATCAGCCCGGCGACATCTGGGCGACCGCTTCGCACGCGCTCGGCATCCCGCTGGATACGGTCCACACGTCGAAGCGTGGCCGTCCGATGAAACTGGCAAACGGCGGCACAGCGATCAAGGAACTGATTGGCTGAGTGAGTCAGTTCGACAAGTGAGTTTGAAATCGCGGGGGGCTGCTCAATACAGCCCCCCGTTTTTGCTGAATGGGTTTGTTCGAGATGCGGCTGGATGGAAGTGGCACTTCATCGTGAATGACGCTGCACCCGAATCGAAAAACGAAACGCCAGCGGTTGCTCCCAGCACCGAGTTTGTCCAACTGTTCACCCATCACCAGCGACGGCTCTTCCTGTACATCCTGTCTCAAGTGTCGAACACGATTGACGCGGAAGAGATTCTGCAAGAGGCGAATGTTGTCATCTGGAGTAAGTCGGCGCAGTTTCGCGAGGGAACCAACTTTCTCGCGTGGGTCAGTCAGATCGCCAACTTTGAAGTGATGAAGTACCGGGCACGTCGCAAGCGTAACCGGCTCTATTTCAGCGATGAGTTTTTAGAAACGGTCTCGAAAGAGGCGCTCGAACGATCGGATGAATTCGAGCAACGGCGTTTAGCCTTGGTGGAATGCTTGGCCAAGCTGCGACCCAAGGACCGCGATTTGATCGAGCAGCGCTATGCTCCCGGTGAGCGAGGCAAACGGCTCGCCGAGCAATTGGGGCGACCAGCCAACTCGGTCTATCAAACGCTGGGCCGCATTCGCCGAGTCCTGATGGAATGTATCCAACGACGAATCACTGAAGAGGCGAGTTCGTGACGTGAGACGATTACTCGCTGTAGACGACAGCAAATCAAAATCGACGACATCCAAGCCAAGAGTTTGAAATCATGTCCAACCCAGCCCTCACCGCCGAATTGGCTCCGCTGCTGGAAGCGTTGTGCGAAGACCGCATGACTTCCGCAGAAGCTGCGCGTTTGGAGCGACTGGTTCTCGACTCTGCCGAGGCCCGTTGGTTCTACCTGTGCTATCTCGATCTGCATGGTTCGCTCTACTGGGATGCGGCGGGAGTTGGTTCGGCGACGGCGTTGTCCACCGATGAGATTCCTGTCCGAACTGATGAGC
>JAYVOX010000345.1:0-6336 GCA_043757695.1 Schlesneria sp. | reverse complement strand
ACGGCCTGCGAAAAGATCGCGGACGACAAAGCTATGGCGGCTTGCGCCAAGGAATGTCGCGACTGTGCCAAGGCGTGCCGCGAGATGCTGAAGGCCGTCGGAACCAAGTAGGGTTTCTGAATCGAGTCGCTGACAAGTGATCGGCACCACGTCTGGCTGTTACAGTTGGGCGTGGTGTTTTCGTTGATTGGACGGCACACGGCCTCATCATTATCTTTCGTTCAAGTGAATGGATTTTCCAACGTCTCATCGACCAACTGCGAAGGTTGATCAGACCTTCGCTCGACCTGCGATGTCACAAGCCTTCCGGCTTCGGCGGTTTCTTGCCGTATTTGGCTTCGTATGTCGCCGCGAAGACCGCTTCCTTTTCCGGATGGCAGATGAAGCACTGCGAATCGGGGCGGTCGTGTTCCTTGCACCAATCACTTTTCTTCTGGAACTCAGCCGCGAGCTTCGCGTTGCACTGGCCACATTCCCCTTCCGGCACGCCGTGTTCGTTGCACCACCAGCCGGAGTGGTCATCCTTGGCGGTCACCTTTCCTTCACCCGGATGTTGATCGCCGTCCTTGTGACTGGGATGAGCCGCGTGCGCGGTCTTCGGAGCGGCCTGTTGTGATGACGGTGCGGATGTTTGGCCGCAGCCACTGAGTCCCCACGTGAGGGCCAGAACTCCCGCCAGAACCAAAGTTTTTCCAATCGCTTTCATTGCAAGTCTCCTTTTGTGTGACGAAACAACATTTGCCGACGACGATCACAACCAGACATCCTCACGACGCGGAAGCCGTCTGTTCCGTGTCAGGGGTACTCAGCGCCACAGGGGACTGTGGATTCGGATGCTCGCCTTCAAAGGCGGAATTGAAGATCAGATAGAGCACGCGCAGCACCAGCAGTGACATAATCATGGCTCCGATGACACCGCCAATGACGACGGTGGCCAGCGGGCGTTGGACTTCGGCTCCCATACCGTCGCTGAATGCCATCGGCAGGAAGCCCAAGGCGGCGACCAGCGTGGTCATCAATACGGGACGCAGGCGGGTGATGGCGGCTTGCGTCACCGCGTCGTCGAGCGACAGCCCTTTCTCACGCAGGTGGCGGACGTAAGAGACGAGGATCATGTCGTCCAGCACGGCCACGCCCGACATCGCAATGAATCCGACGCCTGCGGATATCGAGAACGGCATGTCGCGCAGCCATAGAGCGAAGATGCCTCCCACCCACGCGAACGGAATGCCGGTGAAGACCCGCGCCGCATCGACGAGATTGTGATACGTGAAGTACAGCAACACGAAGATCAGCGCAAGTGCCAGCGGGACGACGATCATCAGACGAGTCGTGGCTCGCTGAAGGTTCTCGAACTGTCCGCCATACTCGATGCGATAGCGTCCGGAAGGCAATGAAACCGTCTCGCCAATCTTCCGCTGTGCCTCCGCAACGAAGCTGCCTAGGTCGCGGCCGCGCACGTTCGACGTGATCGTGATTCGGCGTTGGCCCCATTCCCGCGTGATGGTAGATGGACCCTCCACGATCTCCACGCTGGCCAGCCGCGACAGGGGAATGCGTTCTCCTGCCGCCGTGGCGATGAGCATGGCTCCGATGGCTTCGGGACTCGCCCGGAATCGCTCGGGAAGGCGCGCGATCAACGGGAACCGCAGTTGTCCTTCGACGACTTCTCCCAGCGGCTTGCTCCCAATCGACTCGACCAAATCGAGGACCGTTTGCGCTGAGACACCGTAGCGGGCGATCTGTTCCTGATTGACCTTGATCTGGAGCATCGGCTGTCCGGTGACTTGCTCGGTGTTCACGTCGGCATTGCCGGGGATCGACTTTAAGACGGCTTCGATCTCCGCCGCCTTCTTCACCAGGACATCGAAGTCGTCTCCGAACAGCTTCACACCCAGATCGGCTCGCACGCCGGACACCATCTCGTTGATCCGCATCTCGATCGGCTGAGAGAAGCCGAGTCTTGTGCCGAGAGAGTCTCGTAACACTCGTTCCAAAGCCACGGTGAGTTCGGCCTGCGTTTTCGCGCGCGTCCATTTCGATCGGGGCTTCAGCGTGACGAAGAGGTCTGTCAGTTCGACTCCCATGGGGTCGGTGGCCACTTCGGCGCTTCCCATGCGGCTCCAGACGTGATCGACTTCGTGCGGAAACTCGGCCAGAATCGCCTGTTCCATCTGAGTGTTGGCGCGAATGGATTCGTTCAGATCCGTCCCGGCCAGACGAATAACGCCGACTACGATCGCTCCCTCAGAGAGTCTGGGTACGAACTCCGACCCAAGGTTGGGGGCGATCAGACCAAAGGCCACAATCAGCACGCTGGCGGCGAACCCCATCACTGCGATCTTGTGGTGCATCGCAAATTGCAGAATGGGGTAGTGCAGCGCGTGAGCAATCCGCATCAGGAACGGTTCGCGTTCCTCGACCTTTTTGGGCAGGAAGAAACTGGCCAGGACGGGCATCAGCGTCAGTGACAAAACCATTGATCCCGCCAAGGCGAAGATGACGGTCAGCGCCATCGGGCGAAACATCTTCCCTTCGATCCCCTCCAGCGTGAGGATCGGCAGGTAGACGATCATGATGATGAGTTCGCCGAACATCGTCGGCTTGCGAACCTCGACGGCCGCATCGCGAATGATTTCGAGACGACTCTTGCCGTGGTTCTGGTCGTGAGCCAAATGCCGCACGCAGTTCTCGATCATCACCACCGAGCTATCGACGATCATCCCGAAGTCGATCGCCCCGAGGCTCAAGAGGCTGGCAGCGATGCCGAATTGCAGCATCCCGCAAAACGCAAACAGCATCGAGAACGGGATGGCGACGGCCACGATCATCGCCGCCCGCAGATTGCCCAGGAATGCGAACAACACTGCGATGACCAGCAGCCCCCCTTCAAACAGGTTCTTCCGCACGGTGTCGATGACGAAATCCACGAGTTCCGTGCGGTCGTAGACCGGCACGACCTGGACGTTCGGGGGGAGATTGGGCTGAATCGACTGGAGCTTGTTCTTCATGACCCAGGTCACTTGATGGCTGTTCTCGCCCATCAGCATGAAGCCCAGCCCGAGCACCACTTCCCCCTTCCCATCGGCGGTCACGGCCCCCCGTCGAATCTCATGCCCGATCATCACCTCGGCCACGTCGGCGATCCGAATCGGCACTCCATCCTGGGCGTCAATCACAATTTGCCGAAGCTGGTCGAGGCCCGTCGTCCGTCCGAGACCTTGCACTAGGAGCATCCCACTCTCCTGGCTGATGTTGCCACCGCCGACGTTGAAGTTGTTTCGGCGAACGGCTTCCACCACCTCGTTGAACGTCAGCCCGTGTTTGATGATTCGTTCGGGGTCGATCCGAATCTGGTACTGCTTCTCGTAACCGCCCCAACTATTGATTTCGGCCGTCCCACGCACGGTGCGCATGGGAGGCTTGATGACCCAATCATGAATCGTGCGCAGGTCGGTCGGGTCCGTCCCCTGGCCGGTGACAATGTAATGAAAGACTTCGCCCAGCCCGGTCGCGACCGGTCCCATCTTGGGACGAGCGATCCCCTGCGGCATCTCGACGGTCGCCAGACGCTCGTTGATCAACTGGCGGGCGAAATAGATGTCGGTCCCGTCCTCGAAGACCACCACCACCTGTGACAAACCGAACTTGGAGATGGACCGCAAATGTTCCAGTCCCGGCAGACCGCTGATGGCTTGCTCAATTGGAAACGTGATCTGCCGCTCGACCTCTTCGGGGCTGAGGGCCGGGACAATGGAGTTGATCTGAACCTGGACCGGCGTCGTGTCAGGAAAGGCATCAATATCGAGAAACTGCAACGAGATGGCCCCGGCGATCGCGGCGGCGATCGCGCCGAGAATCACCAGCACGCGATTCCGCAGCGAGAAGTCGATGATGTGGTTCAAGAAGTCCATGGGCGGAGGCTCGCTTTCTGAGTTATTTCTCGTGGCAACCGCAGCCAGCGCCGAGGTTGCTGCGCAGCAACTGCGCCAACAGGACGGGACTTCCCTTCGTCGCAATGACTTCGCCCGGCAGGACGCCCGCCAGCAATTCGACGTACCGGTCATCGCGAGCACCAATCCGCACCTGTCTCACATGGAAGACCTTCGGGCCGTCGTCTTTCAAAAAGTTGCGGTCCCGCACGAAGACGAACTGAGCGTCATTCGTGGATTGCACCGCCTCACGCGGCACGGTGATCGCCTTCGGCTCATCGCGCAGCACGATCCGCCCCGTGCCAAACGTCTTGTCTCGCAGCGTGCCGGCAGAGTTGTCGATCTTGACGCGAACCTGCAAGGTTCGTGTCCGCTCGTCAATCGCGGGACTGATCCACGAGACCTCCCCGGAAACTTCGGGTGAACCGTCGTCGGGTCGAAACACTACCGGCAACCCGCGACTCACGTACTTCGTGTCCTCCTGCCGAACATTGAGCGTGAGCCACATCTGATGGGGATTGGCAACGGTGAACAACAGCTTGGCGGTATCCACGACTTCACCCGCTACGACATCCGAGGCAACCACCACACCCTCGATGGGCGCACGCACGGGAATCAAGTTGGCCGTCTTTGTCGCGGTCTTCACCGCTGACATTAAGTGGGGTGGTATTCCAAGCAGTTGCAGGTCTGTGGCAATGTCCTTTGAGTCGCGATGCTCCAGTTCGTCTGGAACATCGAATCCGAGGTTCACGAGTGCCTGCCGTGCCGACAGAAAGGCGATCTCCGCCTCTTGCAGAGCCGCTTCGGCTTCGATGATCGACTTGGCGGGAACCGCTGCCCCCGCAGCCCTCAATCGTTCCTCGTTGGAACGCTTGAGCCGCACCTGAACGACGGCCTGAAGTAGTTGGGACTTCGCTTGACCGACCAGCGTGGCATCGACGAGTGCCAGAATGTCACCAGGTTGCACCTCATCGCCCGTCGTCTTGCAGACGACCGTGACGGTTCCCGCAGCACGGGGAGATAAATGGGCGACACGGGTTGGATCGAACATCAGTTCACCATTCGCGGTGATGGCATCCGACATCTGTCGCTCCTGAACGACATCGACATCAATCCCGGCCTTCGTGGTACTCTCCTTCGACACGAACTGGACTCGCAGCTTGTGGAGAGTGTTTCGGCTGTTGTTCTCGGGGCGGGCCATCAAGGAAATAGCCTTCGCTGTGTCATAGGTTGGTAACCGCACTTCACCTGCAAGCTGTGCCAGTTCGGGATGTTCAATGACGCACTCGGCCACACCATGCAGGCGGCAAAAGCCGAACTCCTTGGGCTTCGGCAGCAAGTCCTTGTTGCACTCGATGCACTGGGATTCCGGGACGAGATGATCCGAGCACCAGTCGTCAGCGTGCTCAGTCGTCGCCCCACGAAGTTCCGACATCTTGGGCATCTTCCAGCCCGTGTGATGGCCGAGATACAGCACACCACCGAGCAGCGAAAACACGAGCAGGTTTGGAATGCCATGAACAAGGAAGCCCCACCAACGTCTGCGCACGGTGTTGGGCGAAAGTTGTTCGGTAGACGATGGAACGATGGAGCGCGAGGGCGCATTTGTGGTGATCGACATGATCTCTCTCCGGAATTCGTTGAATACAGCAATCACGGCATCGCCGAGACTTTCATGCGACGCAACAACGCCACAGAAAGAATGCTGTAGGGAAAGACTGAGTTCAGAACGGTCGCCGAATGGGCGAACACGAACTTCAGCCACACAGAGAGGCGCGCATCAACAGCGCAGCTTGCCCGAGGCCAACACGGATTGCGCCGAAGACCGCGCAGGGAAGTGTTGCAATTCACGATGGCCGATGAAATCACAAGCCCTTGTTCCGCTCAAATACCGCTCGCAACTCCAACAATGCGCGGCAGGACTGAGTTTGTGAACATCCACGCGGCTGGCAAAAACCGCTGTGGTCGTCTGCGACGGGTGCGAGACCAAAATGTGCGTACAACAATGCGACTCTGACACAATCACGGTGACGTTGCGGACCATCGAGTTGGCAAAGAGGTGCTCGTACTCATCACCATCTATTTCATCGACATCGTCCTCGGCACCACAATCCGCCAAATTGCAGCAGGATGTGTGCTCGTGACATTCGCCGGAACAGCATCCGCAAGACTCCGGGCCATGATCCAAACAGATCCCGCCACTGCTGCAAATGCACAGATACAATGGAAACGGACTCCAAGATTGGAGCTGCGTTAGCATCAATACCAAGATAAGCAACAGGCGCACGAAACGGTTCTCCGAAGATTTCCTGACACTAACGGATTGCAGGTGCGTAGAAAAAAGCCGGATTCACACGTTGCACAGGAATGTTCATCCTACTTCTGCTCAAGGAAGAGGGGTGAA
>JAYVOX010000344.1:0-6356 GCA_043757695.1 Schlesneria sp. | reverse complement strand
CACGTCGCTGCCCCATTGCGGCTCGTAAGTCACGAGACTGCCCGGAGCGTGCAGCACGCACGGCGGAATCAACCAGCCGGTGCCGGGCTTCAAGCGGTACGCCTTCGACAGATCGAGGATGCCGTTGTCGCCGTCGTTCCACCGAGCGAGGCAGTCGATCACGTTTTGCTTCGTCGTTCCCGGCTCGAGGCCCATGAACGTGTACGGGAAGTTGTTCCCGATCTGATTCATCTGCGGCGGGAAGTAATACGACTCCGGCTTTCCTTCCTGCCCGACGAGCTTGGCTTGCTTCTCGTTCTGGTGCATGTGGTGCGGGATCGGCCCCATGTTGTCGAAGAATTTCGAGTAGACCGGCCAGCGCTTGTACTTGTTCCAGATGTGGTCGCCGACAACTTCGTTGCCCAGTTCCGCAATCGCCTCCTTGAGCGTGAACTTCTGCCCGGCATGAACGCAGTACGACAGGCCCTCGTCCGGCGGAGCACCCTCGTTCGCGGCGGCTGTTGTCGAACCGAACCACCGCTCGTCGATGCCGCCTCGATGAGTCCCCAGCGCGTAGTAATCGGCCGGATGCAGCTTCAACCGGCGACCCGGCTGGAGGAACGATCGCGGCACCCATGTCGGAGCCAGTCGAAAAACACCTTTACCTTCGGTCAAAGCGGCGGACGCCAGTTGCTTCACGTTGGCCATGATCTCAGCAGTCTCCTCAAGCGGCGAATTGTGGACGGTTTCTCAGTGGGCGGTTCAACAATTGGGCAGTTATCAACAATCACGGGGCCGGAGTGAACCGGTGGGATGTCGGAAGTGTCGGGACATTCTGATGTTTCTCCGCCGGATTGCAACGCAGCCGCGCAGCATCGTCGGCGTTCCTTGTTCGCCTCGCATCGGCCCGGCAGAATGGCATTCGTTATCCGGCGAGTCGCATGATTAGGCGAGCCGCATGCCGTGAGGCTGCGGGTCTTCGTGAAAACGAGAAACCCGGGGCCTTACGGCACCCGGCTCGCCAGCTTCTATTGGGATTCCATCGAAAGGGACTTCGTTCTCATGGTTACAGTCGGCATCCTCGGAGCGACCGGTTACACGGCGCTCGAACTGCTCAAGATTCTCGTCAATCATCCCGAGGCCCAAGTCACGGCGGTCACGTCGCGGCAGGAGGGATCGCCGCCGATCTCGGCCGTGCATCCGAGCCTCACTGGGCGGCTCGACATTCGGTGCGAAGACCTCAAGCCCGCGCAGGTGGCCGAGCGGGCGAAGTTCGTCTTTTGCTGTTTGCCTCACGCCGCGAGCATGGCCGTCGTGCCCGAGTACCTCGCGGCGGGATGTCGCGTGATCGACCTGAGTGCCGACTACCGGCTGAACGATCCCGCCGTCTATGCCCAGTGGTACGGCCACGTGCATACCGACCCGACTCGACTGGGATCGACCCCCTACGCGCTGCCGGAACTGTTCGCCGACCAGATTCCCAACGCGGACCTCGTCGCGAACCCCGGTTGTTACACGAGCACCTCGATTCTCGGACTGGCTCCCGCGCTGTGCGGCAAGCTGATCGAACCGACCGGCATCATCATCGACGCGAAGAGCGGTGTCAGCGGAGCCGGGCGGACTCCCAAGCTGAACACGCTCTATTCGGAGTGCAACGAAAGTTTCTCGATCTACGGCGTCGGCACTCACCGCCACATGCCCGAGATCGAGCAAGTCCTCTCCACCGCTTCGGGCCAGTCGGTCGAAGTGATTTTTCAGCCGCATCTCGTCCCGATGGATCGAGGCATCCTCGCCACGATCTACGCCACACCGACGCGGCCCGTCACGCAGGAGGAACTCCTCGCCGAGTACCGCCGGTTCTACGCAGGCAAACCGTTCATCCGCGTCGTCGATCATCTGCCGACGACAAAGGACAGCGCGTACACCAACTTCTGCGACATCACCGTCCGCGTCGTAAAGGGCAAAGTCCTGATCGTCTCCTGCCTCGACAACCTCATCAAAGGCGCGTCAGGCGTTGCCATCCAAAACCTCAACCTGATGGCGGGCCTCCCCGAAACAATGGGCCTGCTGCCGTGTGGACGGTAAGTTGTGAACTCGCCAGAATCGTCCGCGACAAGAAGCAATCGAGGCCGTTCAGATGGAGTGAGATGAGTTGAAAACCACGGAAGCAGTCGGCATTCATCGAACAAAATCACCGCGAGGCGTGACGAGTACGCACGCGGACCGGACTTTGTTCAAGGCACCGCAGACATCGAATTCGATCACTGCAAAGGGGTCTTTTTATGTGCGCGGTGACATTTCCATTCACTTTGATCGCGCAGAAAACCTTTACGCGAAGTGGCCCTCACCGCTCTGTATTGTCGCGGACGGCCCTTACGGTGTGAGTGGCTTTCCGGGAGATGAGCGGAGTCATCACACGCTTGCTGAATGCTATGCCCCGCACATCGAACAATGGTCGCGCTACGCCACGCCCCAAACGACGCTGTGGTTTTGGAACACGGAAGTTGGCTGGGCAAGTGTGCATCCGATTCTTGAAGCAAACGGATGGGAGTACCGGACATGCAATGTGTGGGATAAGGGCTTGAGCCACGTCGCGGGCAACGCCAATACACAGACGCTCCGCAAGCTCCCGGTTGTGACAGAGGTCTGCGTTCACTATGTGAAGTCCGCGAAGTTTGAAGCCGACGGCAAGCAGATGTCGATGCAGGACTGGCTTCGTCATGAGTGGCGTCGCTCGGGATTACCTCTGCGATTGGCGAACGAAGCGTGTGGCGTCCTCAATGCCGCCACTCGGAAGTACCTGACGGCGGATCACCTCTGGTATTACCCACCGGTTGAAGCCTTCGTCAGCTTGGCGGCCTATGCGAACACGCATGGTCGCCCCGAAGGGCGTCCCTACTTCAGCATGGATGGTCGTCAACCCATCCCGGCAAAAGTTTGGGAGCGGATGCGAGCCAAGTTTGATTGTCCGTTCGGCGTGACTAACGTCTGGCGATTGCCTCAAATTGGCGGAGCCGAGCGGATTCAAGGCACACGCAACGGCATGGCGTACAAATTCAAGTCTCTTCACGGTAGTCAGAAGCCGCTGTCATTCATGGAACTCATCGTCAACTCATCGACTGATCCCGGTGATGTCGTGTGGGAGCCGTTCGGCGGGCTGTGCCCCGGCGCAGTCGTGTGCAACCGACTGAATCGAAAGTACCACGCAGCCGAAATCGTTCCCGAGTTTTATCACGCCGCGATTGAAAGGCTGGATGCCGAGTGAGTGCCAAACAACTGCCTTCTCCGCCCGTTCGCCAATTGCCCGATACATCGTGGGAACATCACGAATTGTACCTCAGGGTTCGCGAGGCGCTCGCAGCAGTTCCCGTTTACTTCCGCTCGGAAACCCACATCGCGGGCGTCATGGCCACCGACCTCTACACCCTCAACAGCGTGTTGGGAGCAACGATTGAAGAACAGGTCGTGCGGACATTGAACTTGATTCGGAACGTTTGGGACCCAGACCACTCGTACTCGCTCTACAGTTTTGTGCGGCAGCCGCAGACGTTTCCCGATGTTCGACTTCGAAGAGTCGGCGGTGGTGATACGTTGCTGGGCGTGGAGTTGAAAGGTTGGTATCTGCTCGCAAAAGAGACTGAACCCAGTTTGCGGTTCCAGACGACCGCTGCGGCCTGCGCCCCGGCAGACTTGATCGTCGTCGTCCCTTGGGTGTTGGGCAATGTCATCAGCGGAACGCCCATCTTGTTCGAGCCATTCATCGAATCAGCTCGTTACGCCGCCGAGTACCGCAACCACCACTGGCAACATGTGCGAGAGAGTTCGTCCGACTGTGGAATCACCACGCCATCTGGAATCACTCCGTATCCGACGAAGGCGGATCAAATCAGTGACCGGCCCAAAGTTGATGGTGGCGGAAACTTCGGGCGGTTGGCTCGCACGGGAATGATGGACGACTACGTCCGCAAGCTCGAAGAAGTTTCGCTGTGCGGCATCAAGACGGTTTACTGGCGGGACTTCCTGAAGGCGTTTCAAGAAAGCTCCACCGATGTTCAGGCCCGCACAGCCATCCAACGCCTCAAGGTTCGCATTCAATCCGCGAACACAATGACTTCCCCCAAAGCAGCCGCTGCGCTGCAAATCGTGTTGGAAGTTGAACGAATGCTGGACGACGAATGATCGCCGTCCCAGTCGGAACTCACCGTTCCTCTGGTTTCGCCTCGTTCCCAAGCTCCAGCTTGGGAACTGGTTTTCACCAAGCTCCGGCTTGGCGCGGAGAAGACGAAGCTGGAGCTTCAAGAACATGCGTTCCCAAGCTGGAGCTTGGGAACGAGGACAACTAGGACATCTTCTCACGACATTCAGGTTCCAATTCATGACCGACCTGCTTCCCCTTCCTCAAGGCTTTTCTGCTGTTGGCATTCTGTGTGGGATCAAGGCTGATCCGCAGAAGCTCGATCTGGCGTTGTTTGTTTCCGACCGGGCGTGTGCGGCGGCGGGGGTGTTTACGACCAATTTGGTTTGTGGGTCGCCGGTGAAGGTGTCTCGCGAGCGGTTGCCTCGGGCGACGGCGCGGGCTGTCGTGGTGAACTCGGGGAACTCGAATGCCGCCACGGGGCTGAAGGGGATCGAGGACGCGAAGGCCATGACGGCGCTGGTCGCTCAGCAGATCGGAGCCTTGGCGGAGGATGTACTCGTCTGTTCGACGGGTGTCATCGGGCGATTCCTCCCGATGGAGAAGCTGCAAGCGGGCATTCCATCCGCTGCGAAACAATTGGCCTCGACGCCCGAAGCCTTTCACAACGCGGCCCGGGCCATGATGACGACCGACACGTTTCCCAAGCAGGCGACGGCGACGGTCACACTCGGCACGCCGAATTCGGCTCATGGAAGCAGGACGGTTCGGATCAGCGGAGCCTGCAAGGGCGCGGCTATGATCGCGCCGAACATGGCGACGATGCTGTGCATCATCATGACCGATGCGGCATTGAAGCCGGATGAGGCGGCGACGATGCTCAAGCACGCGGTCGGAGACTCGTTCAACTGCATCAGCGTCGATGGCCACGAAAGCACCAGCGACTCGGTCATCTTGCTCGCGAACGGAGCGGCGGGAGTCGGTCTCACCACCGACGCCGACCGCGCCGCGTTCCAGCAGGCGCTCGATGAAGTCGCGATGAAGCTGGCCACCGACATCATCCGCGACGCCGAGGGAGCTTCTCACTTTGTCGAGCTGAACGTCACTGGCTGCCGCACGCGCGACGAAGCCTTTCGCATCGCGAAGGCCATCGCCGACAGCCCGCTCGTGAAGACGGCGATCTGCGGAGCCGACCCGAACTGGGGCCGCATCGTCTCGGCGGCGGGCTACGCTGGTGTCCCTCTGAAGGAAGAGGACATGTCACTCGTCGTGAACGGATTTCTCCTCTACAAGGACGGCGCTCCGGTCGCCTTCGATGCGAAGGAAGTGTCATCGAGTCTGCGAGACAACCGCGAGACGACGATCGATCTCACACTGAAGCACGGCTCGTCATCCGTTCGCTTCTGGACGTGCGATCTGACGAAAGAGTACGTCGAACTGAACGCCGACTACACGACGTGAGCAATACTTGGGATAGCGTTCCTCAGATCAGGCCGCGTGGTACCTAAACCTCAACTGCAGTTCTCATCTGGAAACGCCGATTTCGAGCCGGTCTGGTTTGGTGAACCCGGTAAGGTTCAGTGAATTGGGTGATCGCAGAGAGCGAGAGGAAGCCTGACACAGCAACCTCACAGCGAGGGGTTCCAGTACATGCTCGACATTTTGAGTACTCAGTCGTCGTTGTGCTGCAACGGCACGAAACGGCGTGATTTTTTGAAGGTCGGTGCTTTGGGCCTGACCGGTTTAGCGTTGCCCGATCTATTGCGAGCCAATGCGGCCAAGGGAGCGTCGGGAACGAAGGCTCCCGAGAAGACCGTGATCTGGTTGTTTCTGTCGGGCGGGCCGACTCAGTACGAGACCTTTGATCCGAAGCCGAACAACCCGCTCCCCTATCGCAGTACCGTGGGGACGCTGCAAACGAATGTCGCCGGGACGCACATCGGTGGGCTGTTTCCACGGCTCGCCAAACTGGCGGACAAGTATTCGATCGTTCGTTCGTTCGCGCATACCGCCGCCGATCACACGGCCGCGACGCATTGGCTCTCAACCGGACACGACCATCCCCCCGCCGGAAATGGAGCTGCTCCGATCAGCCCCAGCATCGGTTCGATATTGTCGAGGTATCGCGGCCCCAATCATCCCTTCACCGGGATGCCGACCTATGTCGGACTCGATCATCTTTACGCGGAAGGTCCGGCATGGTTGGGGACCGCGCATGCTCCGTTCGACGCGCGCGGGAACG
>JAYVOX010000343.1:0-6368 GCA_043757695.1 Schlesneria sp. | reverse complement strand
GCGAAGGTCATCCCTTCTGTAGGGTGGGCACTGCCCACCATCCACGACCGATTGTGGTGGGCAGTGCCCACCCTACGGGTATCCGGACAGACACCTAGCCAGCGACTGGTTGCTCGGCAATTCCAATCGGTCGCGTCAAAACTGCCACCGATGCAGATGATGTTGTCGAAGCGTGGCTTCCCCGCCGTGCTGTAGTGGTGCCACGGCCACGCAAGGCCGTGACCGTGGCACGCAAGGCAATACGCGCTGGCAGTTTGAGGTCCAGTCCAGTTCTCGGACAGCCTCCTAGAGCACTTGGAGAGTTGGTTTGCAGTGTTGTAGCCACGCTCGCCAGAGCGTGGAGAGGGGAGCGAACAACCACCTTCTGGCGAAGGTGGCTACTGAAGACCAACCTTTGAAATGCTCTAGTCGGTCGGTACTCACGCCCGGAGGTTCGCAAAGCCTCCAGTCCACCGCTGCGATACGTCCGGACATCCCGCTGCACGGTCGAACAGGCGATCCCGAGAATCTTCACCTCCTGTTCGCGCTTCAGACCCGAGTGCAGCAACCAGATCGCCCACAGCCTGCGTCGCACGCACGCGCTGGGATGCGACTGACGCTCCACCAACACGATTCGCTGCTCATCCTCGGTCAACTCGATCCGCAACCACGCCATGCTCTACCTCCCTGTACTCGCACCAGAACTTCAGCCGACATCCCGACCGCCGGTCGCAGTGCCGCCTAAACTCAACAACAGAGAAACCTCTCATCCCAAGCCGCGTGCGGTATGGAGAAATGCTTCGGGCTTCGACGACTACAGATTGATTTCGAATCCCTTGCGGTTTTCGCGGGAGAGGAATGAGTTCGCCTGAGCGTCACCGACGATTTCGCGTTTGACGGCATCCCACTTGAGTTCGCGGCCCAGACGCATCGCGATGTTCGAGAGGTGACAGATTTCGAGCATGCGGTTGTGCGACCAGACATCGGAGATCGGTTGCTTCCGCGCCTTCATCCCTTCGATGAAGTTCGCCGTGTGGTTCGCACTGACCTTGCCGCCGTAGACCTTTTCGATCGCCCCTTCCGGCAGGGGTTTGTCCTTCAGGTCTTCGACCGGCTTGCCGGTGAGCTTGCCGCGGTTGACGAAGAACCGACCTTCCGTCCCCTCGAACAGAATGCCGTTGTCCCCTTCGCTGGTGATGATCAGTTCCACGCCGTTGGGCATATCGACACGAAGGGTGAATTGAGTGGCCGCGTTGTACTGATCGGCGACCGTGGGATTCCCGTCCTTGTACTCGACCGGCAACTTGTACTCGCCCGGCGTGACTTTGCTCGGCCCCGTGTCCGTGGCACCGAGCGCCCAGCAGGCGATGTCCACATGATGTGCTCCCCAATCGGTGAGCTTTCCACCGGAGTACTCGTGCCAGTTGCGGAACGAATAGTGGCAATTGCTGTAGAGCGGCACGCCGCCGCCGTAACCTTGTCGCAGTTCCGGCAAAGCCCGATACGGAACCTTCGGTGCCGGACCGAGCCAGAAGTCCCAATCGATCTGCTCGGGAACTGTCACCTCCGGAATGACTGGCGAGGCCTCCATGCGATCGATGCCGCATGTCACCTTTTTGACCGTGCCGATACGGCCATCTCTGACGAGAGCGATCGCCTTCAGAAATCGCTCGTCAATCTCGGTGCGCTGCATCGTGCCGACCTGAAAGACTCGGCCAGTCTGTTTGACGATCTTCTCAATCAGCTTGCCTTCGTCGATCGTCAACGTCAGTGGCTTTTCGCAGTAGACATCTTTGCCCGCGAGCATCGCCTCGACGGCGATCTTCGTGTGCCAGTGGTCGGGCGTGGCGATCATCACCGCATCGATGTCTTTCCGGTCCAGGATTTTGCGATAGTCCTTGTAGGCATCGGGCTTTTTCTTCTGAGCGTTCTCAACCTTCGAGACGTTCTCCGCCAACACGTTGGCATCGACGTCGGCCAACGCGGCGAAATCGGCAAAGCCGAATGACTTACTGGTGATCGCCCAGCCTTGATTGCGCAAGCCGATGGTCGCAAACACCGGACGCTCGCTCGCCGCCTGATAGCCGAAAGCCCGGTTGGACGATGGGAGCAGAATGCTGGCGGTGCCTGCGGCGGCGATGCCTTGCAGAAACTGACGACGCGAAGTTTGTCGAGATGTTGTCATTGGTCGAAATCCTTTTGGAGAAAATGGTGTGTCAAGTTTTATCAGCCGGCACGCGCTAGCGTCCGGTTCGGAACGTCGATGGACCCTCGAACCGGACGCTAGCGCGTGCCGGCTAATGGTCTGAGGTGCAACCTCGCTAGGACTTTGGTTTTTCTACGGTCAGCTTTCGCCGATAGATCTTCGTGCCGTGCGCGATGTAGAGCGAACTGTGGTCAGGGCCGCCGAGAATGCACGTTGTGAGTGGCTGGTCCTTGTCGATCTTAGGTAGCACCCCGCAAGGACGGCCCGTTGGGTCGAAGACTTGCACGCCAAGGTCGCTCGTCACATAGAAGCGGCCTGCCTTGTCGACCGCTATGCCATCTCCGCGCGAGGTCGTCGCATACGGCGGCGGTTCGTTGAAGCGGAACTCCCCTTGGGGATCAATCGCCAGTCGCATCGGCATCGTTGGCATCTTGGCGTCGAGCACTCCGCCCACATTGACTCGGAACGTCCAGGTTTGAGTCCCGCCGTAATCCGACACCGCCAACGTGCCGCCATCAGTCGATAGCGCGATGCCGTTCGGCTTACTGATGCCCGTATCAACGGCTTTGACTTCGCCGGTTTTTGGATCGATCCGAGTCACCTGCTGCGTACCGGTTTCGGTGATGAGGATGAAGCCGTCGCTCGTCACCGCGAGGTCGTTCGGTTTGACTCCTTCAGCGACGACCTTCACTTCGCCGCTCGCGACGTTGATCGAGATCACTCGATTCTTCGTGCCCTGACAGCCATACAAGAGCGTGCCGTCCGGGCTGAATTCGAGACCGCTGACAGACTCTTTCGCAATCTCCGTTCGAGTACCGTCAGTCGCGATGCGGACGACGGACGGTGCCTTCATGTCGCAGAAGTAAACGTTGCCCGCTTTGCCTGAGCACAGCGCATCGGCAAAGCCAAGCCCTTCGGCGACCGGCTCCCATGATTCACCGGGAATCAGCAGATTGAGAAGTGTCAGATCGCCGCCGAGGTCGCCGCTGGTATCGAGCACCGGAGTGTGAGCCTCCTTTCGCCACAGCCACTTCATCGCCTCGGGAAACTTCGCGCCGCCGAAGTCCGAGTTGTGCGCGTACCCTTCGGCCCAGTCGAAGCGTGCGTCGTAGCCCATGTATTTCAGAGCGGACGCCATTTGCTGATTGGCCCACGGCCAGCTTCCGAACGCGTTATCGACATCGCCGCTGGTGTCGGCCATGTAGACGCGAATGGGCTTCGGCTCCGTCTTGCGAACCAGCGCGGGGTAGACGTTGCCGCCTCGCAAGTTCGTGAAGCTGCCGACGCTGGAATAGACCTTGCGGAAGAAGTCGGTTCGCTCCCACGCAGCGGTGAAAGCACAGATCGCACCAGAGCTAGAACCGCCGATCGCGTGCATCTCGGGGGCGTCCGAGATCGCGTACTTCTTGCGGACTTCGGGGATGATCTCTTCGAGCAGGAAGCGGACGTAACGATCGCCGAGACTGTCGTACTCGAAGCTGCGATTGGAGTGCTTGCCCTTCTCTTGCAGCTTCGATTTGTCGTGACCCGGATTGATGAAGACCGCGATCGTCGGCGGCATGTCTCCGCGAGCGATCAGGTTGTCGAAGACAGTCGGCACGCGCCAGCGGCCGGTGACGTTCTTCATCCCCTCGCCGTCCTGGAACACCATCAACGCGGCGGGCTTATCGGCCTTGTATTGAGCCGGCACATAGACCGACCAATCGCGGATCGCGCTGGCGAAGATCGTCGATTCGAAGACAGGCATCTGCTCGACGGTCCCCTTCGGGACACCCTCTTTCGCGATCGCGTCAGGATGCGGTTCCCATGCCGGCTTCGTCTCGACGATCGGGATGTTCGTGCTTTCGGCCTTGTCGTCCCACAGCCACTTCAGCGCCTCGGGCAGCATCTCGCCGCCCCACTTGCCGCTGTGTCCGCCCTCGGTCATTTCGAGCTTGTGCTTGTAGCCCGCGAACTGCAGCGCTGCCGCGAGATCCTGATTTCCGAGCGGCCAGTTGCCATGCAGGTTATTGAGGTCTTCGCGGCCATCTTGCAGATAGACCTTGATGGCCTTCGGCTTGTCCTTCGACTTGCGCACCAATCCCGGATAGGCCCAGCCGCCACGAATGTTCGTGAAGCTGCCGATGTGACTCAGCACCTTGCCGAATTGATCCGGCTTTTCCCACGCCACCGTGAAGGCACAGATGCCGCTCGACGAGATGCCGCAGACGGCTCGCTTCGACGGGTCGCTCGAAACATTCAGCCCCTTGAGCGCGACGGGCAGGAACTCATCGATCAGAAAGTTCGCGCACCGATCTCCCATCGAGTCGTATTCAAACGAGCGATTGCTGCGGTCCTTCGCTCCCGGAGCCGTCGCCGCCACCATGCCCGGATTGACGAACACGGCAATCGTGACCGGCATCACTTTCTGATGAATGAGGTTGTCGAACACGATCGGCACTCGGAACCCGCCCTTCGTATTCGAGTACCCGCCGCCGTCCATGAAGACCATCAAAGCCGCCGGCTCATCGGCCTTGTATTGAGCCGGCACATAGACGCTGTAATCACGCTTCGTTCCCGGAAAGACTTTGCTGTCGTTGAACTGCCCCGAGGTCACCGTCCCCTGCGGAACGCCCGGCTGAACGACTCGATCGGGATGCTCTTGCGCCTCCGCTCGAACAACCAGCACGGACATCAACAAACACAGGCAGATCAAACGGCTTTTGAGAAACTTCATCACCGGGCTCCAGACTTGTTAGCTGGTCGTTGCACACGACCGTTGCGATTGACCGATCAACACAGCCTTCGCGACCGAACTGCTGCGGCGGGATTCTGACGAGTTACAGCAACAATTTCACGCAGGTTGCAAGGATGCGAACATCGTTTGTCCTCTTGTGCCGATGTGGATGAACGCGCTACGCCGCCTTCCGCTCAAATGACTGCACCAGATCACCAACATACGACCGCACTTCGATCTTGTCTCTCGCCAAGCTGATGACCGCGTCTGGGGCCTCGCGAAGTGGTGGCAGATGCTCCCGCTCCATGTGCGCCCTTTTGTTGTTGTAATAGTCGCTTCATTCCGCGACGAGATGATCGAGTTGACGCTTGCCGAAGATCATGAACTTCAACAAGCGCTCGGACTTCATCGTTTGAATCGCACGCGGCACCTGTCGTTGCTGATCACGAAGCGCTCGCCTGAATGATTGCCACGCTCAAGCAACCGCACGATGTTCCAATCCCGCCATCTCCGCCGAATGTGCTGGAAATGCTCGCGGAAGCTGTCTCCGTGCCACAAACCGAGCACGTTACTTTTCGGATTTCGCGGCTGGCTGGCTTGGCTTCTCGCTTTTCGCGGGTGGAACACACTCGGTCTTGGCCGGCGGAAGGTTGGGCACCAGCTTGGGGTCGTATTTTGAACCCGCCGAGACTTGGATCACGGTCATGCGGACCTTGGTGGGAAAGAACTTTTCGTGATCCTGTCGCTGATGAGCATGGCCGCTACCACCGCTATTGTCCTTGATCACGAGATGCATTTCCTTGATCCCCTGATCCCAAACGATCCCTTGCAGGGTCAAGTACTTCGGAATTGGCGGCGGGCCGCAGTGAGCATGATCGAGTCGATGTCTCGCCAATTCCGAATTCCGAAGTACCTGCCCCCGATCTTTCATTATCTGGGGCGAGCGAATCGCTCATCCACAGCCACACTGCCGCCACGGGAAGAGGCGATTAAGGTCAGCGTCACGGCCTAGCCGACGTGTGCAGACCAGCCGCCCGAGGGATGACGGCAGCATCGTCAGAGAGGAACCCACACGACCTGGTTCCGCAGTTCGTCATACGCGGTGGCTTCCGCGATCAGAGATAAATCTTCCACCAGCGTTCCGATCGAGGCCTTTTCCAGGTGACAAAAGACAATGCCGGGGAATTCCTCGGAGTTGGCCAGACGTTCGCCGGCCAATTCCAGACAGTCCTGATCGTGAGTCACGACAACTCGCGACAGTGACTTCGCCCGTTCAAGTACCTAGTCGTCCGGCTGTCGATCGTGCTGGTCTTCGAGCGTCGTCAAGACATCGATCCCACGTTGTCGCAGTCCCGCGACCACCGCGATCTGCATGTTGTGGTCGAAATAGAAGGCGACACTCATGCCTGGTCTCGAACGCGCCGGAGTCGTTCTTGCAGCGCCGGATTCACCAACTGGTCTTTCAAT
>JAYVOX010000342.1:0-1751 GCA_043757695.1 Schlesneria sp. | reverse complement strand
GCTTCGGCGGCGGCACGCAACGCGGGGAGAGCCGTCTCCAATTGAGCGTCTACTTCGCGTGCGGCGGCGACGTGTGCGAGTTGCTCGACTTGTGATTGTGATTCGCGCAGCCCGGCTTCGCGCCCGGCAAGTCGCGTCTGTTCGTGCAGCGCAGCGACTTCGTTGCGAGCCTGTTCGAGGAGCGCGTCTGCTTCACGGCGAGCCATCGCCAAGACGGAGTCCGCCTCGTGTCGCAGATCGACGAAGTTGAACGCCGCGCGCGCCGCGAGGTCGCGGGCCGCGCCTCCTTTCACGATGCGAGCGATGGTCATGAGGGCCTCGATGGAAACAGGAGTGGGGTTGGAATCGGGTTGGTCTCGGAAGTCTTTGTAGGGTGTGTGAAGTCTTCGGAGTGCATCCGCTTTAACACCCAAACAGGTGTGTTCCGAAGACTTCACACACCCTACCGCTCTCTCGCTTTTCTTCAGACAGGTAGCGCGATCATTCCGGCGTCTTCCAGTCGGCGGATGCTGTCGGCGATCTGTTGTCTGACGGCAGTCATTTCACTGAGCCGGATCGGGCCGAGTGATTCCATTTCGTCTTTCATCGCTTGAGCCACGTGCGGCGAGAGGCAACCCAGCACCTGGCGTCGCACCGGCTCGGGACTGACTTTGAGAGCCATGGCCCACTGGCGGTCGTCGGTTTCTTGCAGGATCAGTCGCAGGGTATCGGCATCTAACTTGAGCAGGTCGTCGAACGAGAACAGTGTCTGACGCAGCTCGTTGGCGAGGTCCGCACTCCGGTCATCGAGGGCGGCAAGCATCGAACGGCTCGTGGTGCGCGGCGACTCGCGCAGCAGCGCGGCCGCACGTGAGACGCCTCCCTTACGAACGGTCGGTTGGCCGATGCGCGACTTCAACGAGGCGGCGATGTCGGCGAGAATTTCCGGATCGGTGGGACCGAGTCGCGCAATCCGTTGTAGGACCTCGGCCTGTCGATCGACGGGGAACATGGCGAGGACGGCGGCCGAAAGTGCGGGGGGCAATTGAGCGGCCACGACCGCAATCACCTGCGGGGACTCGTCGATCAGCAGCGGTCGAATGTCGTCGGCATGACGGCTGGTGAGGAACGCGAACGGCCCGGCATCGCGCGTCTGTTCGACTCGCTCTTGAATCGGTGCCGCCGCGTCGTCACCGACCGTCTGCGCGAGGAGTTGTCGTGATGACTCGGGACCACCACGTCGCAGACGCGGCATCGTGTGGAACTGCGATTGGAACTCGGAAAGCACGGCGTTTTGTTGTTCGAGCGTGACCTCTTCCGCCTCCGCCACAGCCAACGTCGCTCGCTCAACCAACTCACGCGGCAAATGCCCGAGTACCTGCGCCGCCAACGATTGGTCGAGGCTGAGGAGCAGGATCGCGGCTTTGTGAGAGCTGTGCATGGGAGGGAGTGGGCAGTGGAGAGTGGGTGGTGGAGAGTGGGTGGTGGAGAGGAAGAGGGGTCGGGTCACCTCAGCTATGTGTTGGCTGCTTGCAGCCAGCGACTGATGACGGCGGCAGCGGTGGCGGGATCGGACGCGGCGAGTTGGCGAATGTCGTCGAGCAGATCGGGGGTGGCGGCAGTGACCGGCTGTGGTGTTCTTGGTTTGGGTGAGCGTGGTTCGAGTGGTGTGCTGATCGTTGACGAAACATCGTGTGAGAGTGGCATCGGTTCGAGTGGCGCAGCGGACGCCATCGGTGGCTCGATCGAATGAGCGGGCTGTCGCGTGAGTC
>JAYVOX010000341.1:0-6380 GCA_043757695.1 Schlesneria sp. | reverse complement strand
GGAGTGTCACTCGGCGCGTTGACGCTCGTGTGGGGCAGCCGCCTCCGTCGGCAGCTTCGCAAATCGGACCCCGCGATCGTGGCCGTCGATCGTTCGTTCTGGTTCCTCAAGCCGCCGCGTCCCAGCATCACGAAGTCATCGCTCCCCGAGTTGCAGCGACCGCTCGACGACGAGCCACCGCACTCACCTTCCGACTCGGACTCACAATGATGTCGGACGCTTCGTTCCCCAAGACCGCTCATCTCCGCAGCAGCGCCGGTTACGAGCGAACCTACGCGCTGAAGTGCAAGGGAGCCGATGGCGTGCTGCTACTTTTTGTCGCGAGGAACGATCTGAACGTCACGCGCATCGGCCTGAGCGTCGGCAAGAAACACGGCGGTGCGGTCGTTCGCAATCGGTTGAAGCGGTTGTTGCGTGAAGCCTTTCGACTCGAACGGTCCCGTCTGCCAAGCGGCCTCGATCTGATCGCCGTCCCGCTCGCTGCCAACAAGGCATCTCTGCTTACGTACCGAGCCTCGATCGCCGGACTTGTCCGTCGTTTGGTGAAGCGGCTCGATCCGCCGGCGTCATCGGCTCCACTCACGCCAGCACTGGATGCGGCACCATGATCTCGCTCCACTGGATCGTCCGACTGCCGAGCCTGCTGCTGATCGGCGGAGTGCGCTGCTATCAATTGTTCATTGGGCCCTTGCTGGGAAGGCACTGCCGCTTCGAGCCGTCCTGCAGCCACTATTTCATTCAGGCGGTGAACAAGTATGGCGCTCTCCGAGGCGCTACGAAAGGTGCCCTCCGCATCTGCCGCTGTCACCCTTGGCACCCCGGTGGCTACGACCCGCCATGAGTGAAGTTCAACCGTTACTCAAATCGTCCATGCCATTGGTGTTCATCCGTGCTCCAACTCTGCCATCCGTGCGATTCACCGACTTGATCTCACGCGGCTTGAGGGAGAGACCTCCGTGCAGTGCTATCTCACACGCACCCGGCTGCGCTGATTGAGGTGATCTACCAGCACATCGCCCAGATTGAGACTCGTATCGACGGGAACGCGCTCGATGCTGTTGCGACGGCAGATGTCATCGAGGTTCGTCTCATAGCGCTGCAGCACGTCGAGGTAGCCACGGCGAATGTCCTCCGTCTGCGTGAGGTATTCGCTCACCTCTTCGAGACCGAGGAATTTCACCATCCCCTCGAACTCAAACGTGCGTTCGTGGTGATGCAGGACGTGAAACAGGACGACCTCATGCCGGTGGTAGCGCATTCGTTGCAGGGCCGCCTCGAGTTCTTCCATGTCCGTGAAGAAGTCGCTGAAGATCATCACGATCTCACGGCGGCCCATGCGCCCCGTCAGCTCGGTCAGACAGTCGGCCATCCGCGTTTTCTCGACCGGTTCGAGTTCGTCGAGATGGTGCGTCATGCGGTGAATCTGCGACAGCGAGTTGCTCGGCGGGATGTAGCCTCGCACGCGGTCGTCGAACGTGGCGAGCGACACCTTGTCGCTCTGATTGACGATCGAATAGCCAAGCGTTGTCGCGGCCTGAGCCGCATAGAGCAACTTCTGCTGCCGATCGTCTCCGTACCTCATCGACGCACTGACATCGAGCAGCAAGTGGCAGACGAAGTTCGTCTCCATCTCATACTGCTTGATCGACAGCCGATCCCGCTTGTAGTACAGCCGCCAGTCGATGTGCTTCGGATCGTCACCGACCACGTAATCGCGGTGCCCGGCAAACTCGACGGCAAACCCCGACAGAGGCGACTTGTGCGCCCCGGCCAGATTGCCCAACACCAACCCGCGCGGCTCGACGGTACGGTCGGCGACACGGCTGAGAACTTCGGGGTTAAGGTAACGGGAGAGGACAGAGGTGGTCATCAGATGGCTTCGTGGGTGAATGGACTCGTATCGACGAACTCGTCACAGCGCGGAGGGGTCTATGCCCAGCTCTCGTAGTTTTGCCGCCAGTCGTTCGGCTCGCTCACGCTCGTTATCGGCTCGCTGCTGTTGAGCCTCGGCGCGCTGTTGTTGAGCTTCGGCGCGCTGTTGTTGAGCTTCGGCGCGCTGGCGTTCTGCTTCGGCCAACTTTCGCTCAATATCGGCGCGCTGCTCAGCCAGTCGTGCGGCCTCGTCCAACTCGATGGTGTTCAAGAACGGACGACCGTCAGGCCCGAACAGTTCGAGATCGTTTCCGTTCAACTGCATCCGCACACCCAAGAGTGAACTCGTCAGCCCGCCCGCATTGGGCAGCAATTCCAATCCACTCGGGCCGCGCACGTATCCCGACAACAACCCGCGATCGGGATCGTAGACAAAGTATTCTTCGACCCCGTGTCGGCTGTAAAAGTCTCGCTTGAGAACCATCTCCGGCTGAAAGTTACTCGGCGACAGCACCTCGAACACGACCTGCGGCGGGATGTTGTCTTCCAGCCACTGCAGATAAGAACTGCGTACTCCCTTGGGACGACCGAACACCACCATTGCGTCCGGTGCCGCACAGAGCTGGTTGTTTCCATCTTCCGGATACCACAACAAGTCCCCCGCGACGAACACGTCCTCGCGAGCTGCAAACACGATGTCCAGCCCACCCTTGATGAGCGTGATGAAGTCAAATTGGCGCGTGTTCTCAGCCATCAGCTTCCCGTCACTTTCCGGGTAAACAGTCGGCCTCCGGATGGGAGACATCGTGGTTGACATGGCATTCCCTCAATTCGCTTTGACGCGATGCAACACCGCCCCATTTCCGAAACGATTCGGTTGGCAAAACTCGTGCAAACTCTAACTTAACCATCCGCGTGCGAACACACTTTTCACGCCGGCTGCACGTACTTCTTGTCCGCTGGCGTCTTCTCCATCAGCATCCCGATCAACTTCTCGCTGTTCACGTCGGCTGCCTGAGCCGCATAGTTCGGGGCGATGCGATGTCGCAACGCACCCTTCGCGACGGCTTGCACATCGCCGACAGTGGCGTGATAGCGACCGTAGAGGATCGCTCGCGCCTTGGCACACGTGACGAGCGTCAGCACGCCGCGCGGGCCGGCTCCCCAGTTGACCCACTTGTTGACGAAGTCGGGAGCCTCGACCGCGCCCGGTCGCGATGCGCGGACCAGGGCGTGGGCGTAGCCCAGCACCTGATCGCTGACCGGCACGCGCTGCACCAGCTTTTGGTAGGTGATGATGTCGTCGCCGTGCATCGAGGTTTCAATGTTCCCCATCTGACCGGTCGTCACGCGGCGGGCGATCTCCCATTCATCGGCCGCCGTCGGATAATCGACTCGAATGTGCAGCAGGAACCGGTCGAGTTGGGCTTCCGGCAGCGGATACGTTCCCTCCTGTTCGAGCGGGTTCTGAGTCGCCAGCACGAAGAACGGATCGGGCAGCTTGTGAATCTTGCCCCCCGCCGACACCTGCCGCTCCTGCATCGCTTCGAGCATCGCCGCCTGAGTCTTGGGCGGAGTCCGGTTGATCTCGTCCGCGAGGATCATGTTCGCGAACAGCGGGCCGGGCAGAAACTTGTACTCACGGTTGTGAGTCTCCATGTTCTCCTGAATCACGTCCGTTCCGGTGACATCGCTCGGCATCAGGTCGGGCGTGAACTGAATGCGTTTGAACGACAGGTGCAACGCCTGCGCGAGCGAACTGACCAGCAGCGTCTTTGCCAGTCCTGGTACGCCTTCCAGCAGCGCGTGACCGCGGGAGAAGACCGCGATCAGCACCTGCTCGATCACTTCGTTCTGGCCCACGATCACCTTGGCCAGTTCGTCGCGAAGCTTGTTATACGCCTGCTCGCACTTCTGCACGGCAGCCACATCGTCGGGAGAAAGATTGTCGGTCGTCATGGTTGGTCTCGAAAGGTTGATGGTCGAAGGTTGAGTGTTGATGGTCTTGATCTTGTCCCCTCGCCCCGGCCTTGCGGGGAGAGGGTTAGGGTGAGGGGTCTTCGTCATTCGTGGAGCAGGTTTCCAACCTGCTCGTCATCTATCGCCTCAAACATTCATGGCGCGGGGATTCCAAGGTCTCTGCAAATCTTGCAAGCCAGAAAATCATTGATCTCGCGATGTCGTGGCACGGCTGATGTCTGGTTGTTGGACGGATTGAAGTAGATGCTGTGCCGGCCTCCCTCACGGAGCAGTTCGCAACCATGCGACTCTAGGTGCCCGACCAGTTCGACACGCTTCATGATGCCGCCAACACGAACGGTTCCTTTGTGACGTGCTGCCCCGTGAGCGACCGCTCCGCCAGTTCACGATTGGCCTGCAAGATCATCGTCACAGCCTCTTGCAAGTTCTCGCGAGCCTCTTCCAGCGTTGCACCTTGAGTGTTCGCGCCGGGCAATTCCTCCACGAAGGCCACATAGCCTTCGGGAACTTCGAGGAATACTGCGGTCAGTTCCATGATGGTTTCTCCTAATCTTGAATCTGCACACCACGGCCAAGCAGTGAATAAATTCGAGTTGAGTCGTTTTCAGTCCACGCTCTCAAAGTATTTCCGCAGTCGTTCCTCATAAGCGCGCGGCGGTTTCTGACCGGCTCCCGCGCGGATCGACTTGCGGAGTTCCGGCGGCAGCTTGGCGAACCACGGTTCGTCCTTGAGTTGCCTCGCCAAGACACCCTCTTCCGGTTCGCGGCCCTTCGTCGTTCGGTTGTCGGCGACATCAGTCCCTTCCGGCTGCTTCTCGATCTTGCCGTCTTTCACCTTTTGATTGGTGGTCGGTGCGCCGTCCTTCTTCGCCAGTTTGCTGGAGTTCGATGGCTGGCCGGGCTGCGGCTGACCTTCCTGGCTCTCCGACGGTTGCGGCTGACTTGGCTGGCCCGGTTGCGCGGGCTGGCCGTTCGGGGTTTGTTGAGCCAGCGGCAACTGAGCCTGACTGAGCGCCTGCTGCATCGCCTGTTGAGCCTTCTCACCGGCGATCGCCTGCGCGGTCACTTTCGGTGACTGCGGGACGAAGCCCGTGCCGAGTTGCGCCGGATTCGCGGCGGGCTTGCCCTGTCCGGGTTGACCCGGCATCGGTTGCCCTTCGCCCGGTTGACCACCTTCCGCCGGCATCGGCTGGCCTTCACCGGTGGGCTGTCCCTCGGCGGGCATCGGTTGTCCTTCGGCCGTTCCTTCGGGCAGAGGCTCACCGGCAGCCAGCGCTTCGGCCAGCATTTGAGCTGCCGCTTCGACCGCCGGAAGGTTCGAGGCCATCTCCAGCGCTTCGCGCAGCGGTTGGTTGGCGACTTCGGTTTGACCCGACAGTTCCACCGCACCCTGTCCCGTCGCTTGTTGAGCATCGGCGAAGGCGTTCTGCGCCTCGTTCAACTTCTGCGCGGCCGACTGTTCCGCAGCGGACGGCATGTCGCCCGCTTCGCCTGCCAACTGTTCGAGCTTCGCTCCCTGATCGGCGATCATCTCGGCAGCGGCTTGCTGATCGATGGCGAGGTTCGCGATCGACTCGGCGATCGCCTGATCTCGCATCACTTCTTGTTCCTTCGCGGCGAGATCGGCGGCGGCTCGTTCGAGTGCCATCTCGGCCGTGTTCGCAGCCGCTTCGAGTTGTTGAGGCGAGTTGCCTGCTTCGGCTCCCATCTCGGCCGCGTCGGATGCCGCGTCAATCGCTTCGGCAGCGGCGGGGTCCGCCTTCGCAACTTGATCGGCCAGCGCGTCGGTTTGCTTGGCTTGTTCGGCCAATCCCTTCGCCTGCTCGGTCGCGGCGTTCTTGATCGCTTCATCCAGCTTCTTGCCCGCGTCTTTCAGTGCCTCGGCTGCTTTGGCTTGAGCCGCCGGAGCCGCCTCGGGATTGTTGGCCAAGGCCTGTTCGGCCGCTTCCGTCGCGTTGGCCGCAGGTTCCAATGCCTGACCCGCTTCGGGAGTCACTTCCGCCGCCAATGCTTGAGCCGCCTCCGCCGCATCCGCCGCCTTGGCTTGAGCCTTCGCATCGGGCTTCGCGGTGGCAGGTGCTTCCATCGCCGCTGCCGCTTCGGCCTGAGCCAATTCGGCCGCCTTATCCAGCGCCGCTTCGGCCGCATCGCGTGCCGCTTCGGCCGCCGCGTCATTGCCATCAAGCTGTTGCTTTGCCGCTTCGGCTGCGGCTTGTTGAGCCTGCTCCAACGCCTTCGCCAGCGGATCGGGTTTCCCCTCGGCCTTGGCCTTCTGAGCTTCCGGTCGCTTGGCCGCAGTCTCCGCCGCCGCCTGCGCCTTCTCGGCGACCTCCTCTTGTTTGATCGCGGCTTTCAACTCCGAACCTTCTCCCGATTCGGCCGCTTCCGCTGCGGCATCGGCCGCGTCTTGAGCGACCTGTGCTTCGGCAATCTGGTTCGCGAGTTCCATCGCCTCGGCCGCTTCGGGCTTGCCTTCGGCTTTGGCCTGCTCCTGCATCGCCTCTTGCAACTTGTCCTTGGCCGCTTCG